>JANNNF010000371.1:0-8633 GCA_031398405.1 Rhodobacterales bacterium
GGGCGGAGCGCGGCGAGGAGGGCTGCCTGATGCGCGGGAAGGGCAGGGCCCGGGTCGATCAGGGCAAGGGAACTACCCTGACCCACAAGATAGCTGTTGGTGCCGGGACCGGTAAGAGGCGAGGGGTTCGGGGCCAATATACGGCGTACCATCGGGGCCACCTCGACCGCGCTGCCGGGGGTCATGTTGAAGTGGTCCTGAAACACCACAGCCTTGGGCGGGGCAAACGGCGTCACCACCTCTTGTCCTCTCTTTTCAATGGGGCTGCGGGGTTGTACCTTTGGCGCATGGCAAAACTCCGGTCCCTTTTGCCGCGTGGGCTTTACAGCCGGGCGGCGCTTATCCTGATTGTGCCTATCGTCACGATTCAGTTGGTGGTGTCCACCGCATTTATTCAGCGGCATTTTGACCGTGTTACCCAGCAACTGACCGGCGGTGTGGTGATCGAACTACGATTGATGTTACAGGCGGTAGCATCAGCGCGGGATGTCGCCGAGGCGCAGGATCGGCTGGCTGTGCTGGCCCCGGCGCTGGAGATGCGGTTTGCGCTGCCAGCCCCAGCAGACTCCCCTACGGTTGATGCGCGAGATACGCTGGATTTGTCAGGCGCGGTGATGCAGCAAACCCTGCAGGACAGCTTGTCCGGCCTGCTGGCGACCGATGTGATCGCAAACGATGGCATGGTGCGGATGCGGATAGCCACGGCGAAAGGTGAGGCGTTGGTGCAGGTCAGTCGGGGTCGGATGGCCGCATCAAACCCCCATCAGTTGCTGGTGCTGATGATCCTGACCTCTCTGCTGATGACGATCATTGCATATGTGTTCTTGCGCAACCAGTTGCGGCCAATCACCAAACTGGCCGATGCGGCGGCGGCGTTTGGCAAAGGCCAGCATGTGAAATACCGCCCGCGAGGCGCGTTGCAGGTGCGCGCGGCGGGGGCCGCGTTTCTGGACATGCGGGCGCGCATTGAACGCCAGATCGAACAGCGCACTTTGATGCTGTCGGGGGTCAGCCACGATCTGCGCACGCCCCTGACGCGGATGAAGCTGGGTCTGTCAATGCTGCCCGAGGATGAGGACACCGCAGCCCTGATTGCCGATGTGGATGAGATGCAGCGGCTGGTGGATGAATTTCTGTCCTTCGCGCGGGGCGATGCGATGGAGGGATCAGAGCCGACGGACCCGTTGGAGTTGGCACAGACGGCGGTGGATCAGGCGCTACGGATGGGGCATCCGGTGCGGCTGGTTGCGGGGCAGGGCGAGGGGCTGGCGGTGATGCGTCCGCAAGCGGTACTGCGGGCGCTGGAAAACCTGATCGGCAATGCAGTGCGGTTTGGCACAAAAGTAGAAGTGTCGGTGCTGGTCGAAGCAGGGACCGTCCGGTTTGTGGTCGAGGATGATGGCCCGGGCATCCCCAAGGACCAGCGCGAGGAGGCCCTGCGCCCCTTCACCCGGCTGGACGGCGCGCGCGACCCGAACCGGGGCGGCGGCGTGGGTCTGGGCCTGTCGATCGCGGTGGATATCGCCCGCAGCCATGGCGGCGCGCTGCGGCTTGGTGAGGCGGCCATGGGCGGTCTGCGTGCGGAATTGGTGTTGGCGCGGTGACGCTTGGTTCTTGGACTGTTGGTTAGATGACGGGAGATCCCCCGGACACAGAAAAAATTGCCCGTGTTATCCCCCCGCCTAAGGCTGCGCCGGGCCCGCCGTTGGCAGGAGCGGCTGTTACAGAGGTTGGCCCATGGGCGACAAAACCCGGCCCCCGGCGGCGGCGGCGTCGCTGGCATCGTGGGTCACAAGGATCACCGGTAACCCCTTGGCCTGCGCCGTTTCCAGCACAAAGCGGCGGATCTGGTCGCGCAGGGTGGCATCGAGCCGGGAAAACGGCTCGTCCAGCAGCAAGGCGGCGGGATCGGCGAGCAAGGTCCGCATCAGCGCAACCCGCGCGCGCTGCCCGCCTGACAGGGTGGCGGGGTCGCGGGGGCCGAAGCCTGAAAGGTCAGCCTCACGCAGCGCCTGTTCGACACAGGCCATCCGCGCGGCGCGGGGGCGAAGGTCCGGCGGCAGGGCGAAGGCGAGGTTGCCTGCGACCGACAGGTGGGGAAACAGGATATCATCCTGAAACAGCAGGCCAATGCGGCGGGCGCGGGTCGGCAGATGGGTCACATCGCGTCCGTTTAGCAGGATTTTGCCGCGTAGGGTAAACGCCGCTTGCAGGGTGCCGATGACCGCAGCCAGCAAGGTGGATTTGCCAGACCCGGACGGACCCATGATGGTCAACACTTCACCCGGGGCGACAGTGGTTGTCAGGCTGACCAAGGTGTCAGGCCCACGACAGACAGTCATGGACAGGTCCAGCCCGGTCATACCGCCAGCCCCATGCCGCGCCTGTGGCGGAAGACGACGCCCGGCACCAGCACCGCCAAGGCAAACACGACGGCGGGAAGCGCCATTTGCAGCAGGGCCGTGGCTCCGATCAATCGGCGATTGCCGCCCGAGGACAGGGCGACGGCCTCGGTTGTCAGCGTTTCGACCCGACCGCCGCCGATCAGCAAGGTGGGCAGGTATTGCCCGACAGATACCGCGACGCCCACCGCAGCCGCAGTCAGGATCGCACGCAGCAACATGGGCAGGCGCAAGCGCCACAGGATGCGGGTATCGCTGGCCCCAAGGCTGGCCCCCGCCGTTGCCACCCGCACATCCCAAGCGCGCCATGAGGGCGACAGTGACAAAAAGACATAGGGCAGAACGAATACCAGATGGGCGGCGGCGACCGCCATCAATGATCCATCCAGACCAAAGGTCAGCGCAAATCCTTGCAACCCCGGCAGAAACGCCACTTGCGGTATCACCAGTGGCAGATACAGCAGCCTCAGCGCGCGGCTGGTCGGGGTCAGGCCATAGCGGTGCTCAGCCTCCAGACAGGCCAGCACCAAGGCCAAGGCAACCCCGGTGGCCAAGACTGCCAGGGCCAGCGTGACACCGGCGGTGGCAATCAAACCGTCACTCGCGCGCATCCACGTCTGCAACGAAAGGCTGGCAGGCAGGGCATTCGGAAACGACCACAGCCCCGCCAGCGACCACAGCGCCAACCCCGCCAGACCCACGATCAACGCCGCCGTCACCAGCCCCGCCGCCCCTATGGCGACCGGGCGCAGGTAGGCATCAAGGGACACGCCGCGCCATCCGGCCTCAGCCGCAGAGCGCAGTGCAAGGCGGGAGATATGTTCAATCCCCCGCCATAGCACCACCGCCCCCCCGACGAGACCCAGTTGCAGCACCGCCCCCGCCGCTGCGGTGCTGCGATGCGCAAGGCTGGAGTCCAGCATCCAGTCCACCACCTGCACTGACAGCGTGGGCGGCAGCGACGGCCCAAGGATCAAAGCCATATCCACCGCCGTCATTGCATAGGCCAGCACCGCATAGACCGGCAGGCGCAACTGGCTGTAGAGCACCGGCAGAACCACGGTCAGAAAGGCCATCACCTGGCCCCTCCCCAAGGTCTGCGCCAACAGCATCCGACGCGGGGCGTCAGTCTGGGGCAGGGCGGCAAGCGCCATAAGCAACAGGAACGGCACCTCTTTGGCGACTAGACCTGCGATCAGGGCAAGGCCTGCGGGGTCGTTCAGGATCAGCAGATCAGGCGGTTGGGTCCAGCCGGTGGCCCAGGGGCTGACCGCTCGGGCAATCCAGCCAGAGGGGGAAATGAGGAACGCAAGTCCCAAAGCCGCAGCCGCATGGGGAACGGACAACAGGGGCGACAGCAGGCGCAAAACCACGCGCAGGATGCGGGTGCCTTGCAATGCGGCAAGGATCAGCACCACCATGGCCAACGACAGGGCGGTCGCGGCAAGCCCGGTCTTAAGCGACAACAACGCAGCCCCGGTGATGCCGGGCCAAGCCAGCAGTGTTGCAAAGGGAGCCCCCCCCATCAATCCAAGCGCCGGGATCAGCGTGCCGATCAACCCGGCCAGCACTGGCCCCGCCATAAGGGTCAGTGTGACATGCGGGGTAAACTTCAGCAGACCACCCCGCGCATCGGTCATTGGGCCACGCCGTAGCGTTTCACCCAGTCGCCTGCCAAGGCGGTGGCCCAGCTTGCATGGGGTTCCAGCAGCGCTGGCCCCAGGTCGGCGGGTGACAGGGTGGCCACGCCTAGATCAAGGTCGTCAAACCGAGCGGCATCTTCGGCGGGCAGGGCAGCGACGTTCAACACGGTCAGAAAGCCCAGTACAGCAGGGTCTTGGGCGCGGGCTTGCACGGCGGGATCGAGGATCAGGTTGGCAATCACCTCAGCCCCGGCGGTGGCGGATGAATTGAACGGGATCGCCACGAACGACGCGTTGCCGATGGTGCCACCGTCCAGCACGAAGGTGCGCACGGTATCGGGCAGGGTGCCGGCGGCAATCTCTGCACTCGCACGGCCCGGATTGAAGGCGAAAGATATGTCAATCTCGGCGTCGGCCAGCAACTGACCCAAGGCGGGTTCGTTTTGCGGAAACGCCTTGCCCGCGCGCCACAAGCCAGGGTGCATGGAGTCAAGCAGGGTCCACAGGGGGGCGGTGGTAACGTCATAGGTGGCAGGATCGACCGGGGCTTGCAGCAGGGCGGGGTCAGCAATGACGCCATACAACGCCTGTTTTAGAAAAGTGGTGCCCAGATAATCGGGTGGTTGCGGATAGGTAAAGCGGCCCGGGTTTTCGGCTACGAAGGTTGCCAGTTCATTCATGGATTTGGGCGGGGTCGGCAGGCGGGCGCTATCATGCTCAAACACCAGTTGCGCCATTGCCCAAGGCGATTCGTAGCCTTCCGTCGGCAACGTAAAGTCGGTGACAACCGCAGGCTTGCCTGCAACATCGACCAGCCCCCAATTCGGCAATCCGGTAGCAAACGGCCCGTGCAGCAACCCTTGAGCCTTCATCGCGGCGAAATTCGCGCCGTTGATCCAGATCATATCGACAGCCCCACCCGTGGTTTTGCCTGCCTGCTGTTCAGCCAGCACAGCCGCCACGGCATCGCCGGTATCGGCCAGCTTTACATGCTCCACCGTCACGCCGTAGAGGTCTTTGGCCTGCGCGCCGATGAAGGCGATGAAATCGTTGATCTTGGGGTCCCCGCCCCAAGCATGCCAATAGACGGTCTGGCCTTTGGCTGCGGCCAATGTGGCGTCCCAGTCAGCGGCTAGGGCTGGGCGGGCAAAGCTGCCAACGGTTATGGCGGCGAAAGACAAAAGGCCAAAATCGCGTCTTTTCATCATGGGTTCCCTGTGGTTCGGATCGGCCGTTTGCGCCTGTGTTGCAATGGGATAGAGAGGCGAGGGGCCTGCGTGCAACAAAAACATCGCAAGCCCCACGGCAAAGTGACGCGCGTATCAAGCAGATTTGGGGAGGGGGTCCGATGCTGGACGGAATCATGCGAGGGCAGATTGACGGGCCGCTGAACCGGGCCGGGGTCTGGCTGGCCGCACGGGGGGCCACCGCCAATGGCATGACGATGTTGGGTTTTGGGCTGGGGGTGTTGGCGGCAGGTCTGATTGCGGCGGGTGTGCCGGGGTGGGTGGCGTTGCTGCCCTTGCTGGCGGGGCGGGTGGCAGATGGCCTGGACGGCGCTGTAGCCCGGGCGACCCAGAAGACCGATTTTGGCGGATATCTGGATATCGCCTGTGATTTTCTGGTCTATGGGGCTGTGCCATTGGCCTTTGTGATCCGCGACCCTGCGGCGAACGGGGTGGCCGGGGCATTTTTGCTGGCGACGTTTTACGTGAATGGCACCACATTTCTGGGCTTTGCCATTCTGGCCGCCAAGCGGGGGATGGAGACAAAGGTGCAAGGTGAAAAGTCGCTGTATTACACCGCGGGACTGTTGGAAGGGACGGAGACAATAGTGTTCTTCGTAGTGCTGTGCCTGCTGCCTGGCTGGTTTACGCCGATGGCTTGGGTGTTCGGGGCACTGTGCTGTGTGACTGCATTCAGCCGCGTTCTGTTGGCGCGGAGGGTGTTCAGCCCATCACGCCTTCCCGGAATTTGAAGAACCCGCCGGTGGCATGGGGCCACGCATCGCGGTCGTGCCCGCGCAGTATTCGGTGCAGGGTCATGCCCCGGTCGAGCAACAGCGGGTCCAGATCGCGCAGCAGGCGGGCTGTCGGGCCAATCGGCGCATACGGCGTAACAACGGCCTGCGCGCCTGTCGCCTGCGCCCACTCTGCCAGGGCGACAAGCTCGGTCTTGCCAAAACGTGGAGCATCAGGGGCGGCGAGGCGGTGTAGGCAGTCCTTAATCGCTCGGTCAGTGAAACCGGTGGCCACAGGTCCGGTGGCAAGGGGGGACCGGGCATCAGAAGCGGTCAGTACGGCGATGGCCGTGGGGTTCAGGCCTGCATCCAGCAGAAACTCGGGGGACAGGTCTTCCTCGGTGATCAGCAGGACAGCAGGACCGGCGGGGAGATCATCGCCCTGCGGCGCCGCACACGGGGCAGGGTGCGACGTCATCGGCAAGGGGCTTGCGTAGGTCGCCAACCCCTGCGGGCGAAACCGCCCGGCAGTATAGCGCGCGATATTGTCAGGTCGCGCGAGGTAGGTCTTGCCCGGCGTATGCAGTCCCGCAACCCACCGCCACGACAGGGTGTTCGATGCAGGATCGCCATCCATCAAATGCCGCAAAAAGAAATCTGCCCCCAATTCCCAAGGCAGGTGCAGGGTGAACATCCAGATTGAGGCAAACCACATGCGGGCGTGGTTGTGCATGTATCCGGTGGCGACCAGTTCCTGCGCCCAATGATCAAAGGCGTCTATGCCTGTGGCACCGCCACAGGCTGCCTCCCACTGCAATCGCAAACCAGCCTCGACGGCCACCCGGTTCAGCGCCGCATTCAACCCTTGGGTATAGCTGGCCCAGATGCCGGGGCGCAATTCCAGCCACCCTTTCCAATACGTGCGCCACCAGACCTCGGCCAGAAATTTGTCGGCCCCGGTGGGATAGTGCGACTGTACCGCCGACAAAACCTCAGCTTCCGTAACAAGGCGGTGACGAAGGTAGGGCGACAGACCGGACACATGCGGATGCCCCAGCGCGTCTTCATTGCGACGCGCGGCGTATGTCAGGCCAGCACGCGGCAAGAACGCGTGCAGACGGGCAAGGCCAGCACTTCGGGTGGCGGGCGACGGCAGGGGAAAGGAAGTTTGATCCATGCCCATGGGTTTAGGACACAATCCCTCTACATCAACGGGGCGCAGGAAAACGGGCCCCCGCCCTTGCAGCCCCCGGCGCGCGACACTAAGACTCTGGAAAGCATCCGACGCTAATCCTTTTCTCGACAAACAGGCAGGCACCCATGCGCGATCCCGTAGAACACTACATGAACACCCTCGTTCCGATGGTCGTTGAACAGACCAGCCGGGGCGAGCGCGCCTATGACATCTTCTCACGTATGCTGAAGGAACGGATCATTTTCCTGTCCGGTCCAGTGCATGACGGCATGTCGTCGCTGATCTGCGCGCAACTTTTGTTCCTTGAGGCAGAAAATCCCTCCAAGGAAATCTCGATGTATATCAACAGCCCCGGTGGCGTTGTGACCTCGGGTCTGTCGATTTACGACACCATGCAATACATCAAACCCAAAGTGTCCACGCTTGTGATCGGGCAGGCGGCTTCGATGGGGTCGTTGCTGCTGACCGCCGGGCATCCGGGCATGCGTTTCAGTCTGCCCAACAGCCGGGTGATGGTGCACCAGCCATCAGGCGGCTATCAGGGGCAGGCGACGGATATCATGATCCATGCTCAGGAAACCCAGAAACTGAAGGACCGTTTGAATGGCATTTATGTCAAACACACCGGTCAATCGTTTGAAAACGTGGTGGCGGCACTGGAGCGCGACAATTTCATGTCTGCCGAAGATGCCAAGACCTGGGGCTTGATCGACGAGATTGTCGTCAGCCGTGGCAAGGCCGAAGACACATCGAAGTGATGGCAGCACGCCCGGTGCCGATGGGTTTCCGGGGGCGATTTGACATTGTAGGTCCCCGGGGCTTGGCCTAGACTTCATAAATTGCGCGCCTCCGCAAGGGTTCGGGGGCGGGCTGATCAGCACGGCAGAGGACGGCGGATGGCGAACAATTCAGGCAGCGATAGCAAGAATACGCTCTATTGCTCTTTCTGCGGCAAAAGCCAGCATGAGGTGCGTAAACTGATTGCCGGGCCAACGGTGTTCATTTGCGACGAATGCGTCGAGCTGTGCATGGATATCATCCGTGAGGAAACAAAGACCACTGGTCTGAAATCCTCGGATGGTGTGCCGACCCCACGTGAGATTTGCAAAGTGCTGGATGATTATGTCATCGGCCAGATCCACGCCAAACGGGTGCTGTCGGTCGCGGTGCACAACCATTACAAACGGCTGAACCATTCGTCCAAGACCGATATTGAGCTGTCGAAATCGAACATTCTGCTGATCGGCCCGACGGGCTGCGGCAAGACCTTGCTGGCGCAGACTCTGGCGCGCATTCTGGATGTGCCGTTCACCATGGCAGACGCGACCACCCTGACGGAAGCAGGCTATGTTGGCGAAGATGTGGAAAACATCATCCTCAAACTGCTGCAAGCCAGCGAGTACAATGTCGAGCGCGCGCAGCGTGGCATCGTG
>JANNNF010000364.1:0-3096 GCA_031398405.1 Rhodobacterales bacterium
GGTGGGGTCAAATTGCACAAGAACCTGCCCTTGGCGCACATGATCGCCGTTGCGGACATGCAGGGCGGCCACACGGCCACCATCAAGACTTTGCACCTGCTGCGGCTTACCGTTCACTATCACCTGCCCTTGTGCGATGACCGCGCCACTTATCATCGTAAAGACAGACCACAATCCCAGAATGCCTACGAGAGCGCCAAGCGCCCAAGCCCCGAGCTTTATCGAAGGGCCAAGCGCCAACTGTGGTCCGGCCTTCGGCAGTTTGGTCAAGCCAGGATGAAAGGGGGCGCGACGAGAGATTGTCAGGGCCGTCATGATATTTCCTTTCGGAAAGACGCAACACCTGCGCGGTCGCGCACCATGCGCAGTCGGGACAATCGCTCTGGCGAAGCTCCAGGGCGCCGTCCTTTGCCGAAAGATTGCAAGGTTGGGATAAGTACCAAGGGGGCATCAGCCATGTTTGACACGGGAGTATCGGTTGAATTGGATGCCACAGCATGTTCGATAACAGGCGCATCGGTCGCGTCAGCGGTTGAGACGGCTGGCATTGTCGGCTGCGGGTCTGCAACCGGGTCTGCCTGCGCCTCTCCCAGCTTTTGCAAAGCCGCAAGCACTTCGGATTTGGGGCCGAAATGGGCCACCTTGCCTGCATCCAGCACCAGAAGTTTGTTCATCGCAAGAAGGGCACTGGGACGGTGCGCCATCACGACGACCGAAGCCCCTGCCTTGCGCAGCGCAGTCAGAGCATCGGTCAGTGCGGCGTCGCCCGCTGCATCAAGGTTGGAGTTTGGCTCGTCCAGCACCACAATTTTTGGCGAACCGCAGAGTGCACGCGCCAGCCCGATCCGTTGCACTTGGCCACCTGACAAGGGGACCGTGTCATTCGCAGGCCCGGCGCGGGTACCATAACCTTGTGGAAGACGCAGGATCATCGCATGGACGCCAGCCATTTGAGCCGCCGCGATCACGGCCTCATCGGTAATGGTGGGATCAAAGCGGGCGATGTTGTCACGGATTGTGCCGGGCAGCAGGTCAATCTGCTGCGGCAAGTATCCGATATGGCGGCCCAAATCTTCGGGGATCCACTGATCGGGAGTAGCCCCATCCAGCCGGATTTCGCCGCCATCAACGGCCCAGGCTCCGACCAGCAGCCGCGCAAGGGTAGACTTTCCGCTGGCCGATGTACCGATCACACCCAATCCGTCTCCTGGTTCCAGCGCAAAGCTGACGTTATCCAAGATAAGCGCTTCGTTGCGGGCACCACTTTGCCCGGCCGGACGCTTGATCAGATTGCTGACGGTGATGCGCCCAGTGGGGGCTGGTAGCGCGACGGTGGCTGCTATTTGAGTTTCGTTCGCAAATGCGCTGCACAGCCTGCGATGTGCCGCAAGGCCCCGTCCAACGGTGCGCCACTGCCCGATGACCTGATCAATCGGACCCAAAGCCCGGCCTGACAAGATCGACGATGCGATGATCATGCCACCCGAGATTTCGCCCCGGATCACCAAAAATGCACCAAGCGTCAGCATCGCCGATTGCATCAGCATACGGAACGACCGCGAAGCGGCGGCCAGCATCTCGGCTGGATCCCCCGCCTTCTGTGTGCTGGTCAGCATCAACCCCTGCAATTGGCGCCAGCGGGCCGTGATATGCCCGGTCATCCCCATGGCAAAGATCATCTCGGCATTGCGGCGACCCTTGTCGGAAAAATCCCGCACAGCGGCTTCTTCGGTCATGCTTTGTGCAAGCGTGCCTTGGGTCAGGCGGTGCCCGACCCAAGCCAGTACAGCAACTATGCCCGCCCCGCCCACGGTCAGCCAACCAAGCCAAGGGTGCAATATAAACAGCACACCCAGATAAAGCGGCACCCAAGGCAGATCGAACAGCGCTGTCATGGCCTGCCCCGCGATCGCCGCCCGAACAGTATCAAGATCACGCAAAGGGGCAGCGTCAGTGCCAGCCTGGCCGGCAACACCACTTTGCAGCCAGCGCCCAAAGGCCGGCGCACCCAGATCAGCGTCCAACCGCAGCGCCAGCCGCGACAACAGCCGCATCCGAAGGAAGTCATAGAAGCCAAGGAAAAGGAACAGCACGACCACAATGGCAAACAGACCCATCAGTGTCGGCACTGAACCGGATGCCAACACCCGGTCATAGACCTGAAGCATGTAGATAGAACCCGTCAGCATCAGCAAGCTGATTACCGCGCTGAACGCGGCGGCCGCCAGAAACCCTGGCCTCAGACGACGCAGGGCCGCCCTGTAGGCATCCGTCGAGGGCAAAGGGGCGGATGTAGAGAGAATGGGTGCTGCCACTGTTTGTTCCATCTTCTGATCCGCGCGCGATCACCCTCTTTGAGAAGGGATCGCGCATGTCGATCATCAGACTGCACAGCAGGGACGGGGCAGATTGATGGCACTTTCCCGGCGATTTGTGGACGGACGGTAAACGAGCGGCAGCTGAGCGGGTTGTTGCCCGTCATGCGTTACGAATGCTAGCCACGCCAAACCTGGGTGCGCTGGCGCTGAAAACCGCACTTTTCAGGCAGCATCTTCTCCAAAAGCCAGCCGCGCCGCCTCGGGCCCTAGTCTTGCACGTATGGATGCCGACGGCTTCCAATCAAAGCTCGCGCCAAGAAGGGTGCGGGCCTCCTCGGGGTAACCTTTCAAAAGCAATTGCAAGGCTTTAGCGAGAGAATAGGCATAAGCATAGGGCAGGTTGTGCGGAAAGTGCCGCCGCATGAACCGCATCCTCCCCCGATGCTTAAAATAGAGGGAGAAAGGGGAGGCAGGTCGGCCTAATGTAGCAGACCCAATAGCTGTCCCGGCCCGATGGTAGACGATCCCGCCAGCACAATAGACCAGTGGCAGATTCCCCCGTCGCAGAGCCCAGTCTACTTCCTCGTAGTAGAGGAAGTAATCCTCTGGCATCGGCCCTGCAATTTCGTAGAACCGCCGGGAAGCAACCATGCTGGCCCCGGTGATGAAGTGAATATCCGAAGGCATCGGACGAGGCGTCACGCTAGCACTTGCAGCAAGCCCGATATTGCCGGTCACACCCGTTTTCTCATTGATGGTCCCGCCATCAATCTGGATT
>JANNNF010000394.1:0-15847 GCA_031398405.1 Rhodobacterales bacterium
ATTACATTCGAGATAGTTCAACACAACTTCAAGATTTTGATTTATCATTTGAATTGTCTTGATTTTTATACTTCTTCTCCTGTCAGGCGTCTTCAGCCTGATGGACGACATGATCGTCCCAGATTTTGTCATAGAGTGTACGAGCGGTCATGGCTCTTCCTCGGGATTGGAAATGGCGTGGGACTTGAACGGGCGGGTCCGGACGGGGCAATCTTTTGAAAAGCCGGTCAGCCGCGTGCAAGCAGGCCTTGCTGGGCACCGTAAAAGCGCCAAGGCATCCGCGCGTGATCATCCAAGGTGACGGTCCGGGTCATAGCCCGCCTGATACCCCCTTCGCGGGGTTCAGGCAAGCACACTCCAATAGCCAAAGGCGAAATCCATCGCGGAATCCGTCAGTGACTGGCGAATTTGCCCGCAGCGATTTCACGCTCACGGCATTCAAGGTCGTATATGCTGACGCTGCCGTTAAGGTAGGCCAGTTCGCGGTCCTCGCGGGTGATGCGACGTGCAAACAAGCGTTGGAAAAGAAAAGTCATGTCGATTACTCCAAAAGCCTCCCTGCCCATAAGATGCTGCGCTGCGGCAAAGATTGCCAGCCCTTGGGCCGGGATTGCGCCATGCGCCATGCGCATAGCTGCGCCAAGATGCACAAGGCAGAGCCATTCGCCCTTGCAACCAGACTTGGCCCGGCGTATCCGCGCAGGCTTGCATCGATCACTGCGTTGAGAAGTGTGCCTTGCGGTGTTAGACTGCCCTAAAATTCCCTGTGCCGGGGCTGGAATGGCACGCGTTCATGGAGGACTTTGTCCTGTCTCATTCTGACCCTGCGACCGGATTGCCGGTCGGCCCGCGCGACCCTCGCCCTTACGGCGCAGCAAGTGCCCCGCCCGATTACAGCGCCGAGCAACTGCTTGTAAGTGTGCTGGCATCGCTTGACGACGACAAGGCCGAGGAGATCGTGCAGATTGATCTTCGCGGACGGTCCGATGTGGCCGATTACATGGTCATTTGCTCGGGCCGGTCTACCCGGCAAGTGGCGGCCATTTCAGAAAAGCTGGCCGACCGTCTGAAAGATGAATATCGTATCATCGCACGGATGGAAGGCAAAGACACTGGCGATTGGGTCCTCATTGATGCGGGCGACGTGATCGTACATGTCTTCCGCCCTGAAGTGCGCGACTTTTATCAGCTTGAAAAAATGTGGCTTTCTGGCTCTGCTCACCGTGGTATGGCCGAGCGTGACGACTCGGACCATGTTTCGGGCGATTTCGACAGCGACCGCTGATGCGCGTACACCTGTGCGCCGTGGGCCGCCTGAGGGCAGGCCCCGAACGCACGCTGGTGGACGACTATGTAACCCGGTTTGACCGCACAGGGCGGCCCCTAGGATTGGGGCCGCTTACAGAGCATGAGGTTGAAGACAAGAAAAACCTCGGCATGGCGGCAGAGGGTGACCTTTTGGCCCGCGCGGTGCCAACCGGGGCGCTGCTGACCGTGCTGGATGAACGCGGCGTGGTCTTGTCCAGCCCTGACTTAGCAGCTCATATGGCCCGGTGGCGCGATGGCGGGCGACAGGATGTGGCCTTCGTGATTGGCGGGGCGGACGGAATCGACCCCGCCTTGCGCGTCCGTGCCGATTTTGCCCTGTCGTTTGGCCGGATGGTCTGGCCGCATATGTTGGTACGGGTGATGCTGGCAGAACAGCTGTACCGTGCGGCGACAATTCTGGGGGGCGGGCCGTATCACAGGGCTTAGTCAGGGGCGCAACCACGAATCTACGAAAAATTCGTCCAAAATTCTTTCGAAAAAATTTGCGATAAGCGCCCCATCGTTGCTCTGGCATGATCACGGCGTTAGAAGCCAAGCAGACCAAGCGAAAAGGGCGCCTCATGTCGGCCAGAAAACCCGTTGTTCTGTGTGTTCTGGATGGCTGGGGCATTGGTCCTATCCCTGAAAGCTCTGCCCCTGCGCAAGCCGATGTGCCCAATTTCAACCGGTTGTGGGCCACCTGTCCTCATTCCACCCTGATCACACACGGGCCCGACGTAGGCCTGCCCACCGGGCAGATGGGCAACTCCGAGGTCGGCCACACAAACATAGGCGCAGGCCGGGTGGTGGCGATGGACTTGGGGGCGATTGATCTGGCGGTTGAGGACGGATCTTTTGCGCTGAACGCGGAACTGCTGGCCTTTGCGGGTCGCGTCAAGGCCGCTGGGGGCCGGGCGCATCTGATGGGCGTTGCGTCCGATGGTGGGGTGCATGGCCATATTCTTCATGTGCTTGCGGCGGCGAAGGCTTTGGTCGCTCAGGGCGTGTCGGTTCTGATTCATGCGATCACCGACGGGCGCGATGTGGCACCGTCGTCAGGCTTGGGCTTTATAGAGCGGCTGGTGGCAAACCTGCCCGAAGGGGCCGCGATTGCCACTGTCACCGGCCGCTACTGGGCGATGGATCGCGACAACCGCTGGGAACGGGTCAGCCGGGCCTACGGTGCCATGGTGTTTGGGCTAGGGGCGTCTGCACCTGATGCGGTAACGGCGGTCAGCAACTCTTATGCCATTGCCGAGACAGACGAATTTCTGGCCCCCACCGTGATTAATAGCTATTTGGGTGCCCGCGACGGGGACGGCATCTTTTGCCTGAACTTCCGCGCAGACCGGTCCCGTGAAATCCTGTCGGCCTTTGGTGCCCCTGATTTTGCAGGCTTTGCCACTGGCACGCGCCCCAACTGGTCGGCGATGCTGGGGATGGTGGAATATTCCACGGCCCATGCTGCCTATATGACGACTGCCTATCCCAAACGGACCCTGATCAACACACTCGGCGAATGGGTGGCGAGCCATGGTCTGACCCAATTCCGGTTGGCCGAAACCGAGAAATACCCGCACGTCACCTTCTTTTTGAACGGTGGCCGCGAAGTGCCGTTTGACGGCGAATCCCGCGCCATGCCGCAATCGCCCAAGGTGGCGACTTATGACTTGCAACCCGAAATGAGCTCGGTCGAGGTTGGCGACCGTCTGGTTGACGCCATCACCGCGCGGCATGATCTGATCGTAGTAAACTTTGCCAACCCCGATATGGTCGGCCATACCGGCAGCCTGCCTGCGGCCATTCTGGCGTGTGAAGCGGTGGACCGCGCGCTTGGCCGTGCCTTGGCCGCTTTGGGCGCGGTTGGGGGTGCTATGATCGTGACCGCCGACCATGGCAATTGCGAGGTGATGATCGACCCGGTGTCGGGCGGGCCGCACACCTCGCACACGCTGAACCCGGTGCCGGTGATATTGGTGGGCGGGCCTGCGGGGGCGAGCCTTCGCGATGGCGGGCGGTTGTGCGATCTGGCGCCGTCGATCCTTGCTCTGATGGGCCTGCCACAACCGGTTGAGATGACCGGAATCAGCCTGCTGCAATGATCCGCCGCACCGCTCTTTGCCTCTTGTTGCTTGCGACCCCGGCAGGGGCAGAAGGCGTGGCGGAACTGGCGGCGTCCGCCTCCGCCAACCTCGCGACCGCCGTTGCTGCCCTGGAACAGGCGACGGAATCGCGTGACCGGGTGGCAGCGCTGACCCAGACGATCACTGCCTATGAACAAGGGCTGGCCGTGCTGCGTGAAGCCTTGCGTCAGGCCGAATTGCGCGAGGCCACGCTGACCCTGCAATTCCACGCCAAGCGCGACCGGGTGGCGCAGCTGCTGGGAGTGTTGTCCAAGATGGAATCCGACCCCGGCCCCTTGCTCCTGCTGCACCCCACTGGGCCGTTGGGCACGGCGCGGTCCGGCATGATGCTGGCCGAAGTAACCCCCGCCTTGCAGGCTGAGGCAGAAGGTTTGCGGGCCGAGTTGCAGGAACTGGCCGATCTGCGCGCCCTGCAACTTTCGGCGGGCGATACGCTGGCGTCGGGGCTGCAAGCCGCCCAAACCGCCCGTAGTGCGCTGTCACAGGCGATATCGGACCGCACTACCCTGCCCAAACGCTTTACCGAAGATCCCGGCGTCTTGCTGGGCCTGCTGGAAAGCGCCGATACCTTGGAATCATTTGCCGCGGGTCTTGCGCTGTCAGACACCGAAACCGGAGCGATCCGCGACTTTGCCGCCGCCCGCGGCACCCTGCCGCTGCCGGTTCTGGGCAACGTGATCCGTATGCCCGGCGAAGCTGATGCCGCAGGCGTGCGCCGCCCCGGCATGACCATCGCCACAAGGGCGAGGGCTTTGGTCACCTCGCCTTGGGCCGCCACCATTCGCTATCGCGGGCCGCTGCTGGATTATGGCCTTGTGATGATCCTTGAACCTGGTGGGGGCTATCTGCTGATCCTGGCCGGGCTGGATACGGTCTATGGCGAGGTGGGCGAAGTGGTTGCGGCAGGTGCACCCTTAGGCCTTATGGGCGGTGCAGCCCCCGTGCCGGGGGCCAAACCGCCCCCCGGTGCCGCCGAGTTTATCGCCGGAGCCTCGGATGGGACTGGCGCGCAGGGCACGGAAACGCTTTATATGGAGTTGAGGCAGGGGGCCGAACCGGTCAATCCGGTGGAATGGTTCAAGGCTACAGCAGAATCTGGCAGCGCCAGTACGGGAGACTGAAAGCAGCATGAAGAAATTCGTGATGGCCGCCCTCGGCGGTACGGTTGCAGGCGCATTGCTTACCACACAGGTGGCAGGCCCGCTGATTGCGCAAGAAGCGGACAAAACCGCCAACACCTATGAACAGCTTGATCTGTTCGGGGACATTTTTGAACGCATTCGCGCGCAGTATGTCGAGGAGGTGAAAACCGAAGATCTGGTCGAGGCCGCTATCAACGGAATGCTCACCTCGCTTGACCCGCACTCCAGCTATCTGTCCGCCAAAGATTTTGACGACATGCGCGTGCAAACGCGCGGCGAGTTTGGCGGCTTGGGCATCGAGGTGACGCAAGAAGAGGGCTTCATCAAGGTCGTCTCGCCAATGGACGGCACACCCGCCGACAAGGCTGGCGTTCAGGCGGGTGATTTCATCACTCATGTGAACGGCGAATCGGTGCTGGGGCTGAAGCTGGACGAGGCTGTCGAAAAGATGCGCGGCCCGATCGGGTCCGAGATCCTTATTACCATCGTGCGCAAGGATGTGGCCGAACCGTTTGATCTGTCGTTGATCCGCGACACGATCAAACTTGTGGCGGTCAAGGGCCGGGTGGTCGGCAACACGGCGGTGATGCGGATCACCACGTTCAACGATCAGACCACCACCGGCCTGAACGAAGAACTGAAAAAGGCCATCGAGGAATTGGGCGGGGCTGACAAGCTGGACGGCGTGGTGATCGATTTGCGCAACAACCCGGGCGGGTTGCTGACCGAAGCAATCACCGTGTCGGATGCCTTTCTGGACAAAGGCGAGATCGTGTCGACCCGCGGCCGTTCCCCCGAAGATGGCGAGCGTTATAACGCCACCTCCGGCGATCTGGCCAATGGCAAGCCGCTGGTCGTTCTGATCAACGGCGGGTCGGCGTCAGCGTCCGAGATTGTGACCGGCGCGTTGCAGGACCATCGCCGCGCGATTGTGGTTGGAACCAAATCCTTTGGCAAAGGCTCGGTGCAAACGCTGATCCCGCTGAAGGGCGACGGTGCAATGCGCCTGACCACGGCGCGCTATTACACGCCGTCGGGCAGGTCGATCCAGTCGCTTGGGATTTCGCCTGACATCGTGGTGAACCAGCCCAAACCTGCCCCCGAGGGGACCGGTACCGAGGCTGCGGCATCGGTTGAGGCCGAAAAGGCCCGGTCCGAGGCCGATCTGCGCGGTGCCATCAGCAACGATTCCATGACCGAAGAAGAACGCCGCATCATTGTAGAGGAACGTACCCGCGCCGAGGAATCGGCCAAGCTGCGCGATGAGGACTACCAGTTGGCCTATGCTGTGGACATCATCAAAGGCCTGACCACCATCGCCCCGCAACAGCCCTGAAGGAGGCGGGGGCTGGGGACAAGTCCCCAGCCCCCGCCGTTTGACCCGTCTTTTCCTTTATTGCGGACCCTTTCATGGTTGATGTTGATAGCCTTCCTTACCGCCCCTGCGTTGGGGTCGTGCTGATCAACGCGGCCGGCCTGATCTTCGCAGGCCAACGCATCGACTGTCCCACCCCTGCTTGGCAAATGCCGCAAGGTGGCATTGATGACGGCGAAAAGCCACGTGCTGCTGCCTTGCGGGAATTGTGGGAAGAAACCGGTGTTACCGCAGACAAGGTGGACTTTGTCGCCAAAACTGACGGATGGGTGACCTATGACCTACCGCCCGAACTGCTGGGCCGAGTCTGGGGTGGCAGGTACCGGGGTCAGCGGCAGAAGTGGTTTTTGTACCGGTTCACGGGGGGTGATGGCGATATTCGGATTGCCTCTGATCACCCGGAATTTTCGACGTGGAAATGGATTGGCGCTGCTGAAATGGTCGCGTCCATCGTGCCGTTCAAGCGGGCGGTATATGAGACTGTGGTGGATGCGTTTCGCGGCTATCTGGCTGAGTGAGGTTTGCTTGGCAAGCGAGCGGGGGTTTCACACCCCCGCCGATTCATTGGCGTTCGCCAATGAATCTTCCCCCGTGGGATATTTGTGCCAGCGTGAAAGCAGCAGCGTGACGCCGCGTTTGCGGTGACAGTTTGGGATGGCCGGGGCATCGTGCAGCAAACCGGGAGAGAGAGACGATGCAATACCCCCACCTGCTGGCCCCGCTGGACCTTGGCCACGTGACCCTGCCCAACCGGGTGATGATGGGCTCGATGCACACGGGATTGGAGGAGTTGGGTGACTGGAACCGGGTGGCCGAGTTCTATGCGACAAGGGCGCGTGGCGGGGTCGGTCTGATGGTGACGGGGGGAATGGCACCGAACCGCGAAGGCGGCGTGTTTCCGGGGGCAGCCGGGCTGTTCAAACCGCAGGATATCGCAAACCACCGGGTCGTCACAGAGCGTGTGCATGATGAGGGCGGGCGGATTGCGATGCAGATTCTGCATGCGGGGCGATATGCTTACGGGGCGGAATGTGTGTCGGCGAGCGCGGTGAAGTCGCCGATTTCGCCCTTTGTGCCCAGAGCCTTGGATGAGGCTGGGATCGAGCAGCAAATCAGCGATATCGTGACGGCTGCGGTGCGGGCGCGTGAGGCGGGCTATGATGGGGTGGAGGTGATGGGGTCGGAAGGATACTTCCTGAACCAGTTTCTGGTGACCCACACCAACCGCCGAGACGACGCCTGGGGCGGGTCTTATGCCAACCGGATGCGCCTGCCGGTCGAAGTGATTTCGCGGGTGCGCGCGACGGTGGGCCCGGATTTCATACTGATCTACCGCATATCGCTGATTGATCTGATACCGGACGGGTCAACCTGGGATGAGGTTGTGCAACTGGCACGCGCGATTGAGGCCGCCGGAGCGTCGATCTTGAACACTGGAATTGGCTGGCATGAGGCCCGCGTGCCGACGATTGCAACCTCTGTGCCTCGGGCAGCCTTCGCGCATCTGACGGGGCGGTTGCGGCCAGAGGTGTCGATTCCGGTGATAACTTCAAACCGGATCAACACACCGCAGGTGGCCGAGGATCTGCTGGCGCAGGGCATGGCGGATATGGTCAGCATGGCGCGGCCATTCCTTGCCGACCCCGATTTTGTGGCCAAGGCCGCGTCAGGGAGGACGTCTCAAATTGCGCCTTGCATTGCCTGCAATCAGGCCTGTCTGGACCATACCTTCAGCGGAAAGTTGACCTCGTGCCTTGTGAACCCGCGCGCTTGTGCTGAAACTGAATTGACCTATCCACCCACTGATACCCCCAAGCGAATTGCCGTGGTGGGGGCTGGTCCCGCTGGCATGATGACAGCAATGGTGGCGGCGGGCCGGGGCCATAGTGTGACCCTGTTTGACCGGGCGGCAGAGGTGGGGGGCCAGTTGAACCTTGCCAAGAAAGTGCCGGGGAAAGAGGAATTTCATGGGCTGGTGGACTGGTTCGCGACCATGCTGGGGCAGGACCGCATCACTTTGGCATTGAACACGACGGCAGATGTGGCGCGGCTGGCAGGCTTTGACGAGGTGGTGATTGCCACTGGCGTCGTGCCCCGCGATCCGGGGATTCCGGGGCAGGGCGGGGCCAATGTGCTGTCTTATATTGACGTGCTGCATGGGGCTGAGGTTGGACCAAAAGTGGCGGTGATCGGGGCGGGGGGCATCGGCTTTGATGTCGCCGAGGCCTTGGTACACGACGGAGTCAGCCCGACCGAAGATGTTGCCCTCTGGCGCCGGGAATGGGGTGTGTCGGACCCCCTGACAGATCGTGGCGGGCTTGCCCCCGATGGCCCGGCACCCGAGGCCCCGGCGCGGCAGGTCTGGCTGTTGCAACGCCGTGCGGAAAAGCCGGGGCGGGGGTTGGGCAAGACCACCGGCTGGATTCACCGTGCCGCCCTTGCGATGAAGCGGGTCAAGATGATCGGCGGCGTCAGCTATGATGCTATCACGCCTGAAGGGGTGCAGGTCACAATCAACGGCGAGGCGCAATTGCTGGCGGTGGACACCGTGGTGCTGTGCTCGGGGCAAGTGCCAGACCGGCGCTTGTCAGATGCGCTGACCGAGGCAGGGGTCGCGCATCACGTGATTGGGGGTGCCGATGTGGCGGCGGAACTGGATGCCAAGCGCGCGATTGATCAGGCTGCGCGGCTGGCGGCACGGTTGTAAAAGGGCGGCGCTGCAACGAAAGCATTGGGGATGTTCACACAACGCCGCCCCGCCAGTGCCTGTTCCTGCACTGGGTGTTTGGAAGAATTAAAACGTCTGCCGACTCGCCGCCATCTGAAAAAGACAGCGACCACTGTGCCCGTCCGTCAGCCGCCGGTTACGTCTTTTTGAACGGCCAAAACCCGCCACATGCCCAATCGCCCGATTGCCTCGAGCAAACCGGGCTTGGGATCACACCACAGACTCAGTCCGGCAGTTTGCGCACCGCACCCTTGTCCGCCGACGTTGCCAGCAGGGCGTAAGCCTTCAAAGCGGTTGTCACCTTGCGGGGGCGGGATTTGGCGGGTTTCCAGCCTTTGGAGTCTTGGTTTGCGCGGCGGGTGGCAAGGTCGGCCTCGGACACCCGCAGGCTGATGCTGCGGTCTGGGATGTTGATGTCGATCATGTCGCCCTCAACAACCAGACCGATCATCCCGCCTGCCGCCGCCTCGGGTGAGACATGGCCGATGGACAGGCCAGAGGTGCCACCTGAAAAGCGGCCATCGGTGATCAGCGCGCATTCCTTGCCCAGACCTTTGGATTTCAGATAGCTGGTCGGGTACAGCATTTCCTGCATCCCCGGCCCGCCTTTGGGCCCCTCATAGCGGATCACCAGAACGTCGCCGGGCTTGATGCGGTTCGACAAGATCGCCTCGACTGCGGCATTTTGCGATTCGAACACCCGGGCGGGGCCAGAAAAGATCAGGATCGACTCGTCCACGCCAGCGGTTTTCACGATGCACCCGTCAGGCGAGATGTTGCCTTTCAGAACTGCAAGACCCCCGTCTTTGGAGAACGCGTGTTTGGCAGACCGGATCACGCCGTTTTCACGGTCGATATCCAACGTGTCGTATTTGCGGTTGGTAGAGAACGCGACCGTGGTGCGCACGCCGCCCGGGGCTGCGAGGAAGAAGTCACGGACGGATTCGTGATTGGTGCGGCTGATATCCCAATGGTCCAAAGCCGCGCCGAGGGTGGGGGCGTGGATGGTCGGGCAATCACGGTTCAGAAGGCCCGCATTGTCTAGCTGGCCAAGGATCGACATGATGCCTCCGGCACGGTGGACATCCTCCATATGCACGTCCTGCTTTGCCGGGGCCACCTTGCACAGCACGGGCACGCGGCGGGAAAGCTGGTCAATATCGTCGAGGTCAAAGTCGATCTCGCCTTCATGCGCAGCGGCGAGGATGTGCAGCACGGTGTTTGTGGACCCGCCCATTGCAATATCAAGGGCCATGGCGTTTTCAAACGCTTGCTTGGACGCCACGAGACGCGGCAGCACTGAGGTGTCATTCTGTTCGTAGTAGCGTTTGGTGATATCAACGATCAGGTGGCCTGCTTCCACAAACAGGCGCTTGCGGTCGGCGTGGGTGGCAAGGGTCGATCCATTGCCGGGCAGCGACAGGCCCAAGGCTTCTGTCAAGCAGTTCATCGAGTTGGCGGTGAACATGCCCGAACACGACCCGCAAGTGGGGCAGGCCTCTTTCTCGATCGCTTCAACCTCTTCGTCTGACACGGAATCGTCCGCAGCCACGACCATGGCATCGACCAGATCAAGCGCCACTTCCTTGCCCTTGATCACCACTTTGCCAGCCTCCATCGGCCCGCCAGACACAAACACCACGGGTATATTCAGGCGCATGGCGGCCATGAGCATGCCGGGGGTGATCTTGTCACAGTTCGAGATGCAGACCATCGCATCGGCGCAATGGGCGTTGACCATGTATTCCACCGAGTCCGCGATGATTTCACGGCTGGGCAATGAATAGAGCATCCCGTCGTGGCCCATGGCGATGCCATCATCGACCGCAATGGTGTTGAATTCCTTGGCGACCCCGCCCGCAGCCTCAACCTCACGGGCCACGAGCTGGCCCAGGTCTTTCAGATGCACATGGCCGGGCACAAACTGGGTGAACGAGTTGCAGATCGCGATGATCGGCTTGCCGAAATCGCCGTCCTTCATGCCGGTCGCACGCCACAGGCCGCGTGCGCCTGCCATGTTGCGGCCATGGGTGGTGGTGCGGGAACGATAGACGGGCATGGGGGCCTCCGGCGTCTGGCTTTGAAGATTTATGTCCCGATGTGACACCCAAAGCCGGGTGATTCAAGTCTTTCCCACTGCAAACCCGCCCATACACGCGCCAGTTTGCCCCCTTCCCATCCGGCGGGGCATGGCCCTATGGTGCCTGCCTATGGCGAAACCTGCGTTGATCCTTTTTGATTGTGACGGTGTGCTGATCGACAGTGAGGTCATCAGCGCCCGGATGCTGATCGCCGAATTGCGCGGCTATGGCGTGGAAATGGACATGGGGTTTGTCAGCCGCCACTTTCTGGGCCGGTCCTACCCCGCCGTGCTGGCCGAAGTGCGTAGCCGTTGGGGCGTGGCTTTGCCAGACAGCTTCGAGGCCGAATACCGCGCCCGCCTTCTTGCCGCGTTTGAACGCGAATTGACGGTGATGCCGGGGGTGGCGCAGATGATCCAGGACCTGCGCATGCCCTATTGTCTGGCAACGTCCTCCAGCCCGGAACGCCTGCGACATTCTCTGGCCGTCACGCAACTTGCGCCTTTGTTTGAGGGGTGCAGCTTTACCGCGTCGGAAGTGGCGCGGGGCAAGCCTGCGCCGGATCTGTTTTTGCACGCGGCGGCGCATATGGGGGTGGACCCTGGCGCTTGTATTGTAATTGAGGACAGCCTGAACGGGGTGAGGGCAGGGTTGGCGGCGGGCATGACGGTGTGGCGCTTTACCGGAGGCAGCCACTTGACCGGGCTTGACCTGACACCACCAGATGATGCCATACCCCACGCAAGTTATGCAGATTTCAACAGCCTGCGCGCCCAGAACCCTGATATCTTTCACACCCCTCTTTCTGTTCAGAACCGAGCCCTTTCATGACATCGCCACCCGAAACCGATCCCAGCCCGGATGATGAGGCTGCCCGTGCCGGGTGGTTGTATTACACAGGTGGCCTGACACAGGACCAGATTGCGCGCGAGTTGGGGGTCAGCCGACAGCGCGCACAACGGCTGGTCAGCCGTGCGATGGCGGATGGGCTGATCCATGTGCGCATTAATCATCGCATCGGGGCCTGTCTGGATCTGGAACAGGCCTTGACCGCCCGTTTTGCCATGACCCGTTGCCGCGTGGCCCCCAGCCTTGGGCCGGGTGGCGATGCTGTGCGCGCCATCGCCCCTGCGGCGGCGGCAGAGCTAGAGCGGTTCTTGCGGATGGCCAACCCTTTGACCATCGCGCTTGGCACTGGGCGAGCGATGCGCGGCATGGTCGATGCAATGGCGGCGGTAGAGGCTCCGCAACATCGTTTGGTATCGCTGATCGGCAACATTGCGCCCGACGGGTCTGCCAGCTTTTTTGACGTGGTGATGCGGATCGCCGACAAGGTGCGCGCTCCGCATTACCCGATGCCCGTACCCGTGATCAGCCCAACCCCCGCCGAAAATGCCGCCTTCCATGCGCTTGGGCCGGTGAAAAAGGTGGTCGACCTTGCACGCAAGGCGGACGTAATTTTCGTAGGCGTCGGCCAAATGAGCACGGATGCGCCCCTTCTGGCCGACGGATTTGTCACCCGCGCCGAGCTTTCAGATATGCAAACGGCGGGTGCAGCAGGCGAAGTGGCAGGCTGGGTCTATGACAAGTCCGGGATCTATCTTGACGTGGGCACCAACACCCGCACGGGTGGGGTACGAATTACACCCGGCCTTGACCGGCCCTCGATCGGAATTGCTGCGGGTGCATCGAAAGTGCCTGCCATTTATGCAGCGTTGAAAAGCCGCATAATCAACGGTTTGGTTACCGACGAAGCGACAGCCACTGCCCTTCTGGCCCGCAAATGATTAGCTAACCCCCTCAAACCGTTTGCAACTGCGGCGGAACAAGGCCCTTGACGACTCAAGGGTGGGTATGAGTATTTGCTCAGTAAGCGATGAAATGCTCAATCGCTGCTTAGGGAGGTTACTGATGAAAATGACGCTTCGCGCGCTTCTTGGCGCGACGGCTGCGCTTGCCCTTGCGGGGGCTGCATTGGCCGAAACCACGATCACTGTCGCAACCGTGAACAACGGCGACATGAT
This sequence comes from Rhodobacterales bacterium, assembly GCA_031398405.1. GTDB lineage: Bacteria > Pseudomonadota > Alphaproteobacteria > Rhodobacterales > Rhodobacteraceae > JANNNF01. The sequence continues at coordinate 12,803 of JANNNF010000394.1, forward strand.
CCGCATGCAGGGCCTGATGGATGATTTCTATGCCAAGAACCCCGACATCAAGGTCGAGTGGGTCACGCTGGAAGAAAACGTCCTGCGCCAGAATGTAACGAACGACATCGCCACCGGTGGTGGCCAGTATGACGTCGTGACAATCGGCACTTACGAAGTTCCGATCTGGGGCAAGCAGGGCTGGCTGGAAAGCCTGAACGACCTGCCCGCAGATTTTGACGCAGACGACATCCTGCCGCCTATCCGCGCTGGCTTGACGGTTGACGGCAAACTGTTGGCCTCGCCCTTCTACGGCGAATCCTCGTTCTTGAACTATCGCAAGGATCTGGCTGAAAAGGCCGGCATCACCATTCCGGACGCGCCAACCTGGGACGACATCAAGGCCGCTGCTGCCGCGATGACCGACACTGAGGCTGGCATCTACGGCATCTGCCTGCGTGGCAAAGCCGGCTGGGGCGAAAACATGGCCTTCCTGACCACGATGGCCAACTCTTACGGCGCAAGTTGGTTTGACGAAAACTGGAAACCCCAGTTCGACAGCCCTGAATGGAAAGCCGTGATGACGGATTACGTTGAGTTGTTGACCAAATACGGTCCGCCCGGCGCATCCAACAACGGCTACAACGAAAACCTGACACTGTCCTTGCAGGGCAAATGCGCGATGCGCATGGATGCCACCGTTTCGGCGGGCTCGCTGGTTGACCCCAAGCAGTCCGAGTTTGCCGACAAGGTTGGATTCGCGCTTGCCCCTGACATGGGTCTTGGCAAACGGGCAAACTGGCTCTGGGCTTGGTCGTTGGCCATTCCGACGTCGTCTGACAACAAGGATGCTGCCAAGGCATTCGTGAACTGGGCAACCAACAAGGACTACATCGCGCTGGTCGCATCCAAAGAAGGTTGGGCCGCCGCTCCTCCCGGAACGCGTACCTCGCTGTATGCCAACCCGGAATATGCAGCCCTGCCGTTTGCCAAGCTGACCATCGACTCGATCAATGCCGCTGATCCGACCAAACCGACCGTCAAGCCGGTGCCTTACGTTGGCGTGCAGTTTGTGGCGATCCCGGAGTTTGCGGGTATCGGCACCAGCGTTGGCGAGATCTTCTCGGCCGCACTTGCCGGCCAGAAGACCGTGGACGAGGCTTTGGCCGAAGCACAGGCCTTTGTGACCGAAGAAATGACCTCGGCGGGTTATATCAAGTAAGACATAGGGGCGGCAGCGTCCTGCCGCCCCTATGGCCTTCCCCGTGATCTCCCAAGGCACGGGGAAGGCTTTCTTGACTATCGCTTTGCGATCTTGGTGGGTTGGGTCCGGTGATCCGGGGCTAAGCCGAGGCCCCCGAACCGCGGGCGCAGACGTCAAGTGTGGTCCGAAAATCCCCGTATTTTTCCGGAGAGTTCCTCATGGCGACGCAATCTTCCCGCGCCACGGCTCGACTTATGGTCGCGCCCTCTGTCATCCTTCTGTTCATTTGGATGATTGTGCCGCTGGCTTTGACGATCTGGTTTTCGTTCCGGATCTACCGGCTGCTTTCGCCCGAGCGCAACGGCTGGGCAGGGGTGCGGAACTACACATGGTTTTTCAATTCGCCGGATTTCTGGCTGGGCATCAGCAACACCTTGCTGCTGGTCGGCGGCGTGCTGGCGATCACCATCATCTTCGGGGTGCTGATTGCGCTGCTGATCGAACAGCCAGTCTGGGGGCAAGGGCCGCTGCGGATTCTGGTGATCTCGCCCTTCTTCATCATGCCGCCAGTTGCCGCATCAATCTGGGAAAACCTGTTCATGCACCCGCAAAACGGCTTGTTTGCCGCCGCTGCGCGAGGAATGGGTGAACAGCCGATCCTTTTTCTTGAATCCTACCCGATGGCATCAGTGATCTTCATCGTGTCGTGGGAATGGTTGCCGTTTGCCACCCTGATCCTGCTGACCGCCCTGCAATCGCTGTCGTCCGAACAGCTTGAGGCCGCAGAAATGGATGGCGCATCGGCGTTCAGCCGGTTCCGCTATATCACGCTGCCGCACCTGACGCGTGCCATTACCGTTGTGATCCTGATCCAGACCATCTTCTTGCTGGGAATCTTCGGTGAGATTTTCACCACCACCCAAGGCGGCCCCGGTTCAGCGTCTACCACCTTGCCCTACATGATCTACAAGCAGGCCCTGATCGCCAAGGATATTGGCCGTGCAGCCGCCGGCGGGATCATCGCCGTCATCCTTGCCAACATTGTCGCCTTCTTCCTCATGCGCAGCATGGGCAAGCACCTCGACGCTTAACCGACGGAGATCACCCTTATGGCCCGCTCAGTCTCGACCCGTCGCAAGCTGTTATACACGCTCGCCGCCTGGTCTGTTGCCCTACTGATTTTCTTCCCGGTCCTGTGGACCATCCTGACCAGTTTCAAAACCGAAGCGAGTGCGGTTGCCTCCCCGCCAGAATTGCTGGGCGCAGACTGGACCTTGGACAACTACGCAGATGTCTGGGCGCGTTCGGATTATCCGCGCTTTTTCTGGAACTCAGTGGTCATCTCTATCGGGTCCACCGTGTTGGGTTTGATCATTGCCATTCCGGCTGCCTGGTCGATGGCTTTTGTGCCGGGCAAAAGGACCAAGGACCTGCTGATGTGGATGCTGTCGACCAAGATGATGCCATCAGCGGCTGTTTTGATCCCGATGTATCTGATCTTTCAGCGCACCGGGTTGTTTGACACGCGCATTGGGTTGGTGCTGGCCCTGATGTTGATGAATCTGCCGGTGATCATCTGGATGCTTTACACCTATTTCAAGGAAATCCCCGCGGAAATTCTGGAAGCCGCCCGGATGGACGGTGCCAGCCTCAAAAATGAAGTGCTGTATATTCTGACGCCGATGGCCATTCCCGGCATCGCATCGACCATGCTGCTGAATATCATCCTGGCGTGGAACGAGGCGTTCTGGACCATCACTCTGACAACGGTTGATGCAGCCCCTTTGTCTGCCTTCATCGCCAGCTTTTCGGCACCGCAGGGGTTGTTCTACGCCAAGCTCTCGGCGGCATCCACTATGGCC
>JANNNF010000423.1:0-16220 GCA_031398405.1 Rhodobacterales bacterium
GTCGAGGGGCCAGACAGGATGTCTTGGCTTATGGGACAGATCCTGCGCAAGCGACTGACAATGCGCGGATTTATCATCTTTCAGGACTTCGGGCACCTCTACCCCGAGTTTGCCAAAGCGATGGGCGCATGGCTGGCGGCGGGCAAGATGCAGTACGTTGAGGACATGATCGAAGGTCTTGAGGCGGCCCCGCAGGCCTTCGTTGGCCTGCTGAGGGGCGAAAATTTTGGCAAACGCGTGATCCATGTGGGTCCCGCGACAATGATTGAAAACAAGGAAAACCGAACATGAACATTCTGATGGTCCTGACCTCGCATGACACGCTGGGCGATACTGGCAAGAAGACCGGCTTCTGGCTGGAGGAATTTGCCGCACCCTATTACGTCCTGTCGGACGCCGGTGCTGCGATTACCCTTGCCTCGCCCAAAGGCGGCCAGCCGCCGCTGGACCCCACCAGCGATGCCCCCGACGCCCAGACCGCCGACACGCGACGATTCAAGGGTGATGCGGACGCGCGCGCCGCACTGGCGAGCACTGTCACGCTCTCGGACGTTGACCTGAGCGCCTTTGATGCCGTGTTCTACCCAGGCGGCCACGGGCCGATGTGGGATCTTGCGGAAGATCCGGTCAGCATCGAACTGATCGAATATTTTGACCGGGGCGGCAAACCGATCGCAGCTGTCTGCCACGCGCCTGCAATCTTTCGCCACACCAAGGCCGCCGATGGCCGGCCGCTGGTATCGGGCCGCAATGTCACCGGGTTCACCAATACCGAAGAGGCTGGTGTGGGCTTGACCGATGTGGTGCCGTTTCTGGTGGAGGATATGCTGACGGCGAACGGCGGCGTCTATTCCAAAGGGTCGGACTGGGCGTCGCATGTGATTGTCGATGGCAAACTGATCACCGGGCAGAACCCGGCCTCGTCAAAAGACGCCGCGCTGGCTTTGGTGGCGCTGCTGGCCTGAGCCATCACCAGCCTTGCGATGCGATCTGAACCGAAAATCGAAAATCAGTGCCGGACACGCTTGTTGTCCGGGCACCCTGAACAGCAGGAGTTACACATGGCAGCCCTTCCGTTTGATGATGCCGAGATCGAGGAACTGGTGCTACGTTTTAACGCCGTGATGGCGAAAGAGGGCATGGTCGTTGACGATCCTGGCGGCAATGCCACCGATGATGAGGGGGCCGAAACCTTGCAGGAAACGCCCGACGATCTGAGCCGCGACGAGATCACGCAACAGATTGAAAGCATGAATGACGAACAGCAAGACGCGCTGGTCGCCCTGTTCTGGATCGGTCGCGGCGATGCGGAACCCGAAGAATGGGAGACGACCAAAGCCCTCGCCCGCCAACAGCATGAGGGGCTTGTCAGCCGCTATCTGCTTGGCCAGCCGGAAGTGGGCGAGTTCCTGACCGAAGGTCTGGAGAGGATGCTGGAGTATGGTGTGGACTGACCTCCTCTTGGTGCCCGATGAAATGGTACTGGTGCCTCGCGGTCACCACTGCCTCTGAAACGCTGCGCCTGTTCCAGTCCCAAAGTCGCTATCAGCTCCAGTCCTATGCCCAGCGCGCCTTCTCTGGCCGGTGCAGTGACCAAGCCCGGAAACTCCCGCATCCGGCGTTCCAAATCGGCAGCCAGGGCTCAGGGAACAGGCAGCATCTGTGATAGCTCCGAAACGCGCGTGATGACCGATTTGGCGATGCTTGGGGGGGCAGATGGTGGATAACCGGGCGTGAGGTTTACCTCACTCTGATCAAATTCAGGCTTGAAATCTTCGCCATGGCGTTCAGCAAAGACGTCATGGTGTCTTATCAGTTTGGCAACAACCGGTCGGTGTTTTCTGACCCGGCGATCGGCTGTTTCAAGGCGAACGAGGTAGGTCGGTATTCTTTCTTGAGGCGGCTTTCTGGGCACAATGCTGTTTGGCATGAATACAGCGACGTGACAGCGGCGGATGATGACCTCTAATTGTTAACTGCAACTCCTTTGGCTTTGGTGGTTGCCTTCTCGGCCTTCACCTATGTGATGTTGGACGGCTTGGATCTGGGCGTGCAGCTGTTAGTTCCGTCTTTCCCGACGCCGCGACCGCGCTGTGAGATGGATAATGAAGTCTCGGTCTGGACCGGCAATGAAACTTGCTGGTGCTGGGTGCCGGTAGGGCTATGTGCGACCTTTCCGCTAGCCTATGCGGTGCTGATGCCTGCGTTGTATGACCCGATAATTGCCATGTTGCTGGGTTTGCAGACGGTATCCTGCTGACCGGGGCCGCCATGGTGGTGCGTTACGTCCTGCTTGGGGCCACATGGCTGGTGATGACCGCTCTTGTCGCGTATGGCTTGCGATAATGGATCATGTAGAGGATCATCACCGGCATGAACAATTTGCATAAACAAAAGGCACATGCTGGAAAATCCTGCATACCCACAACCATCGCCCGCCTGCTGCGCACAAGCCTATGGCGCTGCAGGGGATGCTATGGAACACATGAACACCAGCCCTAACCAGAAGTGATAGAATGTCCATTCTCGCCAGCATCCATCACCTGACCCATTACAAATACGACCGGCCTGTCACGCTTGGCCCGCAAGTCATTCGCTTGCGTCCCGCCCCGCACAGCCGCACGCGGGTGGTGTCGCATTCACTGAAGGTCACCCCGGCCGATCATTTTGTGAACTATCAGCAAGACCCGTACGGCAACTGGCTGGCGCGTTTCGTATTTCCAAACCCGGTCAATGAGTTGAAGATCGAAGTTGATCTGACCGCCGACATGACGGTCTACAACCCGTTCGATTTCTTCGTTGAGGCGTCGGCCGAGACTTGGCCCTTTGAATACCCCGACGATATTGCAGAGGATCTGACCATCTACCGCGCGTGCGACCCGGCAGGACCGCTGTTGCAGCAGTTCGTCAATTCCATCGACCGCACCCCCATTCGCACCGTCGATTTCATTGTCGGCCTGAATGCCCAAGTGGCGGGCAAGGTGGGTTATCTGATCCGCATGGAACCGGGCGTGCAGACACCGGAAGAAACCCTGTCCATCGCGTCAGGATCGTGCCGTGATTCCAGTTGGTTGCTGGTCAATACCCTGCGCCATCTGGGCTTTGCTGCGCGGTTTGTGTCGGGCTATCTGATCCAGTTGAAACCAGACCTGACTGCGATTGACGGGCCTGCCGGGGCGACGCATGACTTCACCGATCTGCACGCGTGGGCTGAGGTTTATCTGCCGGGTGCGGGCTGGATCGGGCTGGACCCGACCTCGGGCCTGCTGACCGGCGAATCCCACATACCCCTAGCGGCCACCCCGCATTTCCGCAACGCCTCTCCGATTTCCGGCATGGCCAGCTATGCGGAAACCACCTTTGATTTTGACATGTCGGTGACCCGCACCGCCGAACACCCCCGCATCACCAAGCCATTTTCTGACGCTGCCTGGGCCGATCTGAACGCGCTTGGCCACAAGGTTGACGCGGCACTTGCCGAGGGCGATGTCCGCCTGACCATGGGCGGCGAGCCGACCTTTGTGTCGATCGATGATTTCGAGGCTGGCGAGTGGAACACCGATGCTGTCGGCCCCACCAAACGCATCTTCGCCGACGCGCTGATCCGCCGCCTGCAAGCCCGCTTCGCGCCGGGCGGTTTTTTGCACTATGGCCAAGGCAAGTGGTATCCCGGTGAGACGCTGCCGCGCTGGACGTTCAGCCTGTATTGGCGTCGTGATGGCAAGCCGATCTGGCATAACCCTGACCTGATTGCTGCTGAGGTTACAGGCAAGGTCGCAACCAAGGCGCAGGCGGAAACCTTGTTGAAGAACATCGCGCAAACCCTTGGGGTGCCTGACGAAAACGTGCTGCCCGCCTTTGAGGACCCGGCTGAATGGATCGTCAAGGAGGGCAATCTGCCGGAAAACGTGACGCCGGAAAATTCCAAACTGACGGATGCCGAAGAACGCAACCGCATCGCCCGCGTCTTTGCGCGGGGTTTGACCGAACCGTCGGGCTATGTGCTGCCAGTGCAACGCTGGCAATCACAGGCCGCGAAAACCTGGGTGTCGGAAAAATGGTCCATGCGGCGCGGGCATCTGTTCCTTGTGCCGGGCGACAGCCCTGTGGGCTACCGCCTGCCGCTGGGGTCGCTGCCGCACGTACCTGCAACCAGCTATCCCCACATCCACCCCGCCGACCCGTTTGAAGACCGCGGCGATCTGGCCGATCATGCGCCGCAGGCCGTGTCCAGCTTTACCGCCGCCGAACCCGTGCAGGCCCGTGCCGAACAGATCATTTCTGACCTGGCAGGGTCGGTGCGCACTGCCATATCGGTGGAACCGCGCGACGGGCGTTTGTGCGTGTTTATGCCGCCGGTGGAACGGGTTGAGGATTATCTTGATCTGGTCGCCGCAGCCGAAACCGCCGCGCGCACCATCGGTCTGCCGGTACATATCGAAGGCTACGGGCCGCCCAACGACCCCCGCCTGAACGTGATCCGCGTGGCCCCCGATCCCGGCGTGATCGAGGTAAACATCCACCCCGCGCACAACTGGGATGAAGTGGTCGCCACGACAGAGGCCGTGTACGAAGAAGCCCGCCAACTGCGCCTTGGGGCTGACAAGTTCATGGTCGATGGCAAACATACCGGCACCGGCGGCGGAAACCATGTGGTGGTGGGTGGTGTGACCCCCGCCGATAGCCCTTTCTTGCGCCGCCCCGATCTGCTGGCAAGCCTTGTGCTGTACTGGCAGCGCCACCCAAGCCTGTCCTACCTGTTTTCCGGCCTGTTCATCGGCCCTACCTCGCAGGCTCCGCGCATCGATGAGGCGCGGATGGACGCGCTGTATGAACTGGAAATCGCTCTGGCCCAGGTGCCGCTGCCCGATCAGGGCGCTGCCCCGCCGCCATGGCTGGTGGACCGGCTGTTCCGCAACCTGCTGGTCGATGTCACCGGCAACACCCACCGGGCCGAGATCTGCATTGACAAGCTCTACTCGCCCGATGGCCCCACCGGGCGTCTGGGGCTGGTCGAGTTTCGCGGGTTTGAGATGCCGCCGAACCCCCGGATGTCGCTGGCCCAGCAACTGCTGATCCGTGCCATCATCGCCCGCATGTGGGCGGCCCCTATCAAGGGCAGTCTGACGCGGTGGGGCACCACGCTGTTTGACCGCTTCATGCTGCCGCATTTTGTGTGGACCGATTTTCTGGATGTGCTGACCGACCTGCGGGTGCACGGCTTTGACCTCTCGCCCGATTGGTTCAAGGCGCAGTCCGAGTTCCGCTTTCCGTTCTGCGGCGAGGTCGAGGTTGAGGGTGTCAAACTGGAACTGCGTCAGGCGCTGGAGCCGTGGCATGTGATGGGCGAAACCGGCGCCATCGGCGGCACCGTGCGCTACACCGACAGTTCGGTCGAACGCCTGCAAGCCACGCTGACAGCGGGTGATCCTGCCCGCTATGTCGTGACCTGCAACAAGCGCCGCCTGCCGCTGCAAAAGGCAGGATCGGGCGTGTCGGTGGCGGGGGTCCGCTACAAGGCGTGGCAGCCGCCACTGGCGCTGCATCCGGTGTTGCCCGTAAACGTGCCGCTTACCTTTGACATCTATGATACCTGGACCGGCCGCGCGCTTGGCGGCTGCACCTATCACGTCAAACACCCCGGCGGGCGCAGCTATGACACCTTCCCCGTCAACGGGAACGAGGCTGAAGCGCGGCGTCTGTCGCGGTTTGAGCCGTTCGGCCATACGGGCGGCTTCTACGACCCGGTGGCCGAGACCCCGCATCCGGAGTTTCCGATGACGCTTGATCTGCGCCGCGCGCCCGGTATCTGACACGCATGGCTCGCAAGGCGGCACTTCCCAAGACCGACACGCAGCTTTTCGCGCGTTATACACCCTTGCCCGGCGTGCCGGATGAACTTGCCGATGCGTCAGGCGCGATGCGCCCGGCCTGGGGGCCGTTCATTCAGCATATATCGGGGCTTAGCCGCGCCGGGGTGGACGCGGCCTTTGCGCGGGGCGATCAGCATCTGGCTGATGCGGGCGTGTTTTTCCGCAAATATGGCGAGGCAGAGGTCAACGCCCGCGACTGGCCGTTCAGCCCGGTTCCAGTGATCTTGCCGCAATCGGACTGGTCCGAAATTGAGGCTGGCCTGCAGCAGCGCGCCGATCTGATGGAGGATGTGGTGGCCGACCTGTACGGCCCCAACAGGCTGGTGGCTGAAGGGCACCTGCCCGCCAGCCTGATCGCGCAAAACCCCGAATGGCTGCGGCCCATGGTTGGGGTGCGGCCGAACTCGGGCTATTTCCTGCATTTCCTGGCGTTTGAAATTGGCCGTGGCCCGGATGGCCGCTGGTGGGTGCTGGCCGACCGCACCGATGCGCCGTCAGGGGCAGGATTTGCGCTGGAAAATCGGGTGGCGGCGGGGCGGGTGTTTCCTGACCTGATGGCCAAATCCAATGTGCAGCGGCTGGCGGGGTTCTTCCGGCAGTTCCGCGATGCGCTGGACCGTTTGCGCCAGTCGCCTGCGGCCCGCGTCGGCATCCTGACACCCGGGCCTCTGACGGATACCTATTACGAACAAGCCTACATCGCCCGCTACCTTGGTCTGTCCTTGCTGGAGGGTGAGGATCTGACGGTCGAGGATGGCCAGTTGCGCATCCGCACTGTCCAGGGGCTCGCCCCCATCGATGTGCTGTGGCGCAGGATGGACGGCATCTGGGCCGACCCGCTGGAACTGCGCGAAGACAGCGCCCTTGGCACCCCGGGCCTGATGTCAGCGGTGCGGCAAGGTCATGTCACCATGGTCAACGCGCTTGGGGCGGGAATACTGGAGACGCAGGCCCTGATGGCCTTTCTGCCGGCAATCTCGCTGCACCTGACGGGTCAAAAGCTGAAATTGCCCAATGTCGCCACTTGGTGGTGCGGGTCGGCGGCAGAGCTGGCGCATGTGCGCCGCAATGCGGGCCGCATGATGATCGGGCAGGCAATGTCCACCCGCCTGCCATTTGAAACTAACGCGCCCCATGCCATCGGGGGCCAGTTGAACGGGGTTGCAGGTATCACGCTGGACGGCTGGCTTGCTGCAAATGGCGCAGGGCTGATGGCGAAGGAACTGGTCACGCTGTCCACTACCCCGGTCTATGACGATGGCGCTTTGGTGCCCCGTCCCATGAGCTTGCGGGTGTTTCTGGCCCGCACCAATCAGGGCTGGCAAGTGATGCCCGGGGGCTTTGCCCGCGTGGGTCGCAGCAATGACACCACTGCCATTTCCATGCGCAACGGCGGGTCGGTGGCGGATGTTTGGGTCGTGGCTGACACGAAGGTCGAGGCGGAAACCATGCTCGCCGCGCCCACCGGGCCGTTTGTGCGCGCGCAACCCGGCCCGCTGCCATCGCGCGCAGCCGATAACCTGTTCTGGCTGGGTCGCTATATTGAACGGACCGAAGGCCTGCTGCGGCTGGTGCGCGCCTACAACTCGCGCTTGGGCGAGGCCGCGGAGCCGCTGCTGACAACCATCCGTGCGCGGCTGAAGCTGTACCAGGTCGACGCGTCCGAACCCGTGCCTCGCGGTTTGCGCGACACACTGGGGTCAGCGGTCTACAGCGCCAGCCAGATCAGCGACCGTTTCAGCGTCGATGGGTGGTCGGCGCTGAAGGATATGGAAAAATCCATGGCCCGCATCGCCGCGAAAGCCACCGTTGGCAATGATGCGGCGCATGTGATGTCGGTGATGCTGCGCAAAGTGGCGGGGTTTTCCGGCCTGATCCATGACAACATGTACCGCGCCGAAGGCTGGCAGTTTTTGACCATCGGGCGGTCACTCGAACGCGCCGCAATGATCACAGACCTGCTGGCCGCCGTCTGTGCGCCCAAGGCCCCCGAAGGCGGGCTTGATCTGGCGATTGAGGTTGGCGACAGCATCATGGTCCACCGCCAACGCTATGCGGTGATCACCAGCCGCGCGTCGGTGATCGACCTGCTGGGGTTGGACGAACGCAACCCGCGATCCTTGCGCTTTCATCTTGATGTCATCCGCGCGCGCGTCAGTGATCTCGCGTCCCTGCGGGGCCCCGGTGAGATGACAGAGTTTGAACGCATGGTATTGCAGTTGCAAACCTCGATCACGCTTCATTCCGTGCAAAGTCTGGATACAGCCGCCCTGCTGGCAACCTATTCTGCCATACTGGACCTATCACCTGCGCTTGGCGCGGCCTACATGCACTGATGCCATGATCTACGACATCAAACTGCGCATCAGCTATGACTATACCTACCCCGCCGCCGTGGGCCGCCACATCGCGTGCATCTTGCCGCGCGATCTTGGCCCCGGTCAGCGGCTGATAGCGGGGCTGCTGGATATCGCCCCCCGCCCGCATGAGCGGGTGGACCGGGTGGATTTCTTTGGCAACCGGGTGTCCGAGTTCAGCTTTCGCAACCCGCACCAAGGCATTGCGCTGATCATGACGGCGCGGATCGACCGCAGCGATCTGCCGCCGCGTCTGACTGATTCCGCCCAACTGTCCGACCTGGCTCGCACCCTTGCAGACTCTGCCGATCTTGGACCGGACTCGCCACTGCATTTTGTGTCGCCATCGGTGCGTGTGCCGCCCAATGCTGCGATGACCGCCTTTGCCAGCGCGCATCTGACCGCTGCGATGTCTGTCGCCGAGGCTGTGCTGGCGCTGAACAGCGCACTTTACCGCCACATGAAGTTTGACGCCAAAGCCACCACGGTTGACACCCCGGCGTCCGAGGCTTTTGCGAAACGTCACGGGGTGTGTCAGGATTTCTCGCATATCCTGATCACCTGCCTGCGCGGCATTGGTATTCCCGCAGGTTATGTCAGCGGCTTTCTGCGCACCCTGCCGCCTCCCGGCAAACCCCGTCTGGAAGGGGCTGATGCGATGCACGCTTGGGTGCGCGCCTGGTGCGGCCCGCGTCTTGGCTGGATCGAGGTTGATCCGACCAACGACACCCTCGCGGGCCGGGATCATATCGTAGTGGCGCGTGGGCGCGATTATACCGACGTGGCCCCGATCAAAGGCGTGTTGCGCGGGTCCGGCCGGCAGAAAAGCCGTCAGGCGGTTGACGTGGTGCCGGTAGCGGGCTGATGGTTGAGGTGTCTGTCATGGCCAGGGGGCCGGGGTTGTGCACCTTTGCAGGGGCGGTGAGATGTTGATCGCCGCGCATATTGTGGTGCAGGCTGGCCTGATCATCCGGGTGTTGCTGCGCCGAAACTAGGATCCTTTGTTGCGTCTGGCGTGATCCGTGGTGATCCCCTTCGGTTCTGGGGATCGTGACTTGTCTTTTGCTGCCGTAAACCCGGCTGATGCGGCACCGCTTGCACGCCTATGATGCAACCAAGACCCGCCCGCCCCGGATTGGCGCGGGCGATACCTGAACCGTTCCGGACCGCCATGCCGCGCTGTTCCGCGTTGGCCAATCCAACAGCGGCTTTGCCCCAAACGCGGCCATGCTGCGCATTTGATGGCCGACAGTGACGCCACAATCACCTCGCTGGTGGCCGATATCGACGCGGCGCGAGATCATGTGCATCTGCTGTTCTACATCTGGCTGCCCGATGGTAACGGCACGCGCGTGGCCGAGACCTTGATCGGGCGGCCGCGCGTGGTGTGACGTGCCGCGCAATAGCCGATGACCTGGGCGCGCGCACGACGATCGGCCATGCCCCGTGGGGCCAGCCGCAGCTATTATGCCGATCTGATCAGCGCCGGGGGAAAACTGTTTGAATACAACCCCGGTCTCATGCACACCAAGTCCGTCACTGTCGACCGCGAGGTCACACCAATAGGATTTGCCAACATGGACTGCCGCAGCTTTGCGCTGAACTTTGAAAACAACATCTTGCTGGTGGACCCTGCCACCCCTGCTGCCATGCGCGACCGGGAACTGTCCTACCTTGCCGACAGCATCCGAATCACCGCCACAGCAGTCGCCGGGTGGAGCAGGCGAAAACGATTCTGGAACAACACCTTTGCCAGCGTGGGGCCGCCGCTGTGACCGGGCTCCGGGTGGCATCATGGAATATCCACAAGGGCGTGGGCACCGACCGGCGGCGTGATCTGACCCGCACGGCAGCGGTGATTGCCGAAATATCCCCTGATATAATGGCGTTGCAAGAGGCCGATTCGCGCTTTGGCACCCGCAGGGGTCTGCTGGATATGGCAGCAATGGCGCATGATCACGGGCTGCTGGCGGTCACAGTGCCAGATGCAGGGGTGGCCCATGGCTGGCACGGGAATGTGCTGCTGCTGCGCGAGGCTGCGGTTGAGGATGTGCACCGCATAACCTTGCCGGGATTGGAGCCTCGCGGCGCTCTCATCACCGACCTGCGGGTTGCGGGCCGGCCCTTGCGGGTTATCGCGGTTCATCTGGGCCTGCTGCCATGGTCACGCACCGCACAGACCCGGGCGCTGACCACGCTGCTGGCCCAGATGGACGCTCGCCCTGCCCTGCTGATGGGCGATCTGAACGCCTGGCACGCAGGAACCCGCGCCCTGCGCCATCTGGGCCAGCATTTTCATGCCTGTGTGGCTGTGCCAAGCTTTCCTGCCCGCAGCCCGATGGTCTCACTGGACCGCATCATGGCTTCGGGAACTGCTCGCCTGACAGACGGTACAGCCCACACCAGCCTGCTTGCCCGCCAGGCATCAGACCATCTGCCGGTTACGGCACGGCTGAACTTGGGTTAAAAAAAGAAATGGTGCCCCCATACGGACTCGAACCGCAGACCCTCTGATTACAAATCAGATGCTCTACCAACTGAGCTATAGGGGCACACAACGCCTGAATAGCTGGGGCTGCGCCGGGGTGCAAGCGGTTCAATGACGATTTGTGTGGGCAAGCAAAGCAACCGCCACCAGCCCAAGCGCCATCACGATCAGCGCGGCAGGGGCGGCATCGCCAAGGCGTTCGAGGCTGGCCAGTTCAAACACCCGGGTGGCAAGGGTGTTGTAGTTGAACGGGCGCAGTAGCAGGGTCGCGGGCAATTCCTTGACGCAATCGACGAACACCACCAGCAAGGCCGTTGCCACCGACCCGCGCATCAGCGGCAGGTAAACGGCGCTCAGCGTACCCCCCGCCCCCCGCCCCAAAGACCGCGCAGCCATCGGTAGCGATGGCGACACCCGGCCAAAGGCCGCATCCACTGCCCCCTGTGCCACGCCAAAAAACCGCACCACATAGGCCAGCCCAAGCGCAAAGGCTGTGCCGGTGATCAGCAACCCCGGATCGTATCCGGTGACAGCCAACACGCCGTCCGCCATCCAGTGATCAATCGCGGCCAGCGGGATCAGCAGCCCAACTGCCAGCACGGCACCCGGGGCGGCATAACCGATGGTGGTCAGCGGCAGCACCAACCGCGCAAAGCCCCGGCCCGCCATCCTCACCCCGTAGACCAGAAACAACGCAAGCCCTACAGTCGCCACTGCCGCCCCGCCCCCCACGATCAGCGTGTTGATCAATGCCTGCCCCAGCCCCGGCGACGCCCAGACCGTTGGGTGGCGCAGCGCATGCGCGCCCATGACTGCCACAGGCAGCACAAACCCCATCAACACCGGCAGCAGGCACAACCCGGTCGACACCAGACCCCGCCACCCCGTCAGCACTGTCGGGGCCAAGGGACGCGCGCCGCTCCCCAATCGGTGAAAGCGCGCGTTGCGGCGGCTGATCCGTTCAATCGTCACCAGCAGCAAAATCAGCACCAGAACGATGCCCGCAATCTGCGCCGCGCCGCCTGCATTGTTGCCATTCAGCCAAGTGGAAAAGATACCCGTCGTCAGGGTCTGCACCCCGAAATGAATGACAGTGCCATAGTCCGCCACCGTTTCCATCAACACCAGGGCCGCACCGGTGGCAATCGCAGGCTGCGCCAGCGGCAGGCCTACACGGAAGAACAGCCCCCATGGCCCGGCCCCAAGGGCGCGGGCCACCTCATAACTGCCGCCCGATTGTTCGCGAAACGCAGCACGGGCCAAAAGGTAGACGTAGGGATACAGCGCCGCTGACAGCACAAGGATCGCGGTGGGCAGGGAACGCACCTCGGGGAACCAATAGTCGCGCGCGGACACCCAGCCGAACGCGGCCCGCAATCCCACCTGCAACGGCCCGGAATAATCCAGAAAATCAACCAGCGCATAGGCCCCGACATAAGCTGGGATCGCCATCGGAAACAGCAACACCCAAGCCAGCCAGTCCCGCCCGGGAAAGCGGTACATGGTGACAAGCCAGGCAGCCCCCGTGCCCACCACCGCCGTCAGCACCGCCACCCCCGCCATCAGGATAAGCGTGGTGCGCAGATAGCGCGGCAGGACGGTCGACAGCAGATGCGGCCAGATGTTTTCGGTGGGATGAAACGCTATCCAGACCACCGCCACGATTGGGGCCAACACCAGGGCAGCTATCCCCAACGCGCCCAGTGACCAGCGGTCCAGCGGCCAGCGATGCGACGGAGGGTGCAAAACAGGTGCCCGATTATGAGCCTGAGTATTTTGGTCAGTCATGGCATAAGGGGCTACAGGAAAGCGGTTCCCCTGTCCAGAAAAGCCCGTATAGTCAGGCACAACGCAGGGGCCGTCTGAAGGCCCCTCATACCTAAAAAAGAGCAGCCCATGCGTATCGTCTATCACCTTGGCGCCCATTGCACCGATGAAGACCGGCTGGTGCGCTGCCTTTTGAACAATCAGGCGATGCTGGGGGATCAAGGCATCGTTGTCCCCTCGCCCACGCAATACCGAAAACTGCTGCGTGACACTGCGGTGCAGTTGAAGGGCAAACCGGCCTCGGTGGACATGCAGGCGATGGTGCTGGACCAGATCATGAAGCAAGACCGCGCAGATCGGTTGATCCTGTCCTGGGACAGTTTCCTTAGTTTTCCGCAATGGGCGCTGCGGGGGATGATTTATCCTTTTGCAGGCGAACGGATCCGGGCGTTTACCCATATTTTCCCCGAAATCGGGGCCGAGTTTCACATGGCGCTACGCAACCCCGCGACATTTCTGCCTGCGCTGTTTGAAAAGCAAAAGGTCAAGGGCTATGCCGAATTCATGGAAGGCACCGACCCTGCCCGGCTGCGCTGGTCAGATGTGATCGCCCAGATCCGCAACCAGAATCCCGATGCCCCGCTGACCATCTGGTGCGATGAAGACACTCCACTGATCTGGCCCGAGGTATTGCAGGCCGTATCCGGCCACGCGCCTGGCACCGTACTTGCGGACACGGATGAGTTGCTGACCAGCATCATGGCCCCAGATGGTCTGGCCCGGATGCGCAATTACATGGAAGGCCACCCGCCGGAAAACGCCCTGCAACGCCGCAGGATCGTATCAGCGTTTCTGGAAAAGTTCGCGCTGGCCGAGCGGGTAGAGATGGAGTTCGACCTGCCGGGCTGGACACCAGCGCTGGTCGAGCAGATGACCACTGCGTATCAGGCGGATCTGGCGCTGATCGCCGGGATGGACGGGGTGACGGTGATCTCCGCTTGATCTGACGGCGTCCTTGGGGGCACAAGATGGGCAAGCGCGATTTTCGATAATCGAAGTTTGCGCGAACTGCCCATCTTACAGGTTGGGTTGGGCAATTTGCCCGTTCCCCAAATAATCAGCCCATACCCAAAGCGGCTTTGTACATGTCCATGATCGCCTCTTCTTCGGCAATCTCGTCGGGCTTGCGCTTGCGCAGCGCAATGACCTTGCGCATCACGCGGGTGTCATAGCCACGGCCCTTGGCTTCGGCCATAAGTTCCTTCTGGCCTTCGGTCACGTCTTTCTTTTCGGCCTCAAGCTGTTCATAGCGTTCTATAAACTGGCGCAGCTCATCTGCGGTTACGGTATAGGCGTCGATCGGGTCGCTCATCTTTGGCCTCATGCGGGTTTTGTGGAGTTCTGGCTTGGCGCATCCTTACCCTGTCCAGAGGCACGGGTTCAAGCAGCCATGGCGCAGCGGGGGGACTTGCAACAGCCCCCCCAAGCCGCTAGGGGCACTTCCGTGTAACGACTGTGCCAAACGGGAGACTGCCGATGACTGCGTTGATCTGGTCCGGGGCCGTACTGTCCCTGCTTGGGGTCGCCACGCTGATGTATTGCGTGATGCGGGCGCTGCGGGCGCGGCGTCGTGGTTTGCCCGATGACGCGATGCGCGCCGAATTGCAGCGTGTCGTCGTGATCAACATGGCGGGTCTGTGTGTGTCGGCCCTTGGGCTGATGATGGTGGTGATGGGGATCTTTCTGGGGTAATCCCCCGCGTCGTACTATGGGCCCTACCGCCCGTTCATGGCAGAAAACTTGCGCCCCTCGGCAATCAGGCGGTCCAAAAGCGAATGCGGCTGCCAAACCGAGTCAATCGCTGCCCATTTGCGCAAATCGGCTCGCAGCACCAGCAACCCGCGCGCATCAGCCTGATGCATCGGCCCGCCCTGATGGCGCGGAAAGCCGTAACCGGCCACCAGCAGGTGATCAATATCTGACGGCCTGCGCGCGACGCCGTCCGCCATCTGGCGCACTCCCGCATTCGCAAGGGCGGCAAGCCAGCCCTGTACAATCCGCGGCGCGGTCAGGCGCAACGGGGCCTCACGCTGTGGCACCTGACTGTCCAGATCGCGCAAGGCAAAGTCGCTGTGGGCCAGACCAAAACCCACCAAGGCCGCGGTGATCTCGGCACCGGGCACGCCTGCACGGCACAGGGCGGCGACTGCGGCGCGCCCCGCCGTCAGCACCTCAACCGCAGCACCGGGGCGTTTGCCAACCAGCACCGGCGGCAATCCGACCCGGCGCAGCACCTGCACTGAGGTTGCCGCCAAAACAGGGGCAATGCCATCAGGCAACGCTAATTCCGACAGGCGGGCCGAGGGGGGCAGGGCCAACCCCATTGCACCGGCATGCCCGCCCAAAACGACAACCGGAACGCCCGGCGCTGCGCGGGTGACAGCAGCCAAGGCTGCATCTGTTCCATCCTGAGCGGGCAAAATGATCATACCCACCTGTGCAAGGTCCGCCAGGACGCTGCCCGGGGTCAGACGTGCCCAATCGGCATCGCGGGCAGACGGGGTCAGGCGACCTGCTGTCACCTCGGCCTCTTGCCGGGTGGCAATCGCCTGCAGGGCCTGCGCAAGGCGGGTGCGATCAGGTTCAACCCATGTGACCGAGAACCCGCGCGAGAGGGCGACCAGGGCCAGCACCACCGCCGCCGACCCGCCCGTGCCCACGCCCGCTATGCCCAAATGCGTGACATGCCGGGGCTGAGCCGCTGCGATTGCGCCCGGCAGGGCAGCGACCCGTCGTTCGGCCAAAGCGGCAGCGCGCAAGCCTGCGGCCTCGGGGGATGCCACAAGATCAGCCTGCAACGCCGACTCCAGCACCATCCCTTGATGAAATGGCAGCAGCAAGGCGGCCTCTATGCAATCCACCACCGCCGCCAGCACTGGCAACGGGCTGGCCTTTGCACCCACCCGCGCCGCTGTCACCGCCTTCATGTACCCCGCCGTGTCGCGCAACCCTTCGTGCCGCCCCGAGGTCGGCTTTGGCCCCGGCATTGCTTCGGCCAGCGCAATCCCTGCCGCCAAAGCGTCCCCCTCCACCACATGGTCCAGCAGGCCGATCACCAACCCTTCGGTCGCCGAAATGGCACGGCCCGTGGTCAACAGGCGCAGCGCGTCCGCAGCCCCAACAAGGCGCGGCAGGCGCTGCGTTGCCCCGGCATGGGGCAGCAGGCCCAGACCCGACTCTGGCAATGACAGACGCATATCTTCAGACGCAACACGCCCGTGCGCGGCCAAAGTCAGTTCCGCCCCCGCTCCGATCACCGCGCCGTGCAGAACCGCCACAACCGGGCAGGGGCAATTTTCCACCGCGTGACACAGTTCGGCCAGCGAGGGGGCCTCCCGCATGGAATCATCCAGCGACGTGCCAATGGCAAATCCGCGCGCCATGCCGCGCAGAACAATCGCCTGCGCCGCGCCCCGTCCGGCAATCGCCCTCATCAAGTCAGTGCGCAGGGCCAAGGTCAGGGTCTGCTGCATCAGCGTCAGCACCAGCACATCGCCCACCATCTGCTGTGCGACCAAGCCTGCCGTGTTGACCCCTGCTCCGCTCATGCCGCCCTCCGCTATCCCTGCGCCTTACCTAACAAGGTTTTGCCAGGACTTGGCAAGCATCCGGGCACGTTGTGACCGGTCTATGGACCTTTGCGTTGTAACCGGGCGGACTTGGCCTATAGTGACA
>JANNNF010000449.1:0-10108 GCA_031398405.1 Rhodobacterales bacterium
CCAGCGTGTAGCTGCCGCTGAATAGACTGAGGCGGCGGTTATCAACGCTTTGGTGAAGCGGGGCCGGTGCAATCTTAGTGGTTGGACGGGTCACAGACAGCTGTGTCACGCGTCGCGTGACAACCAAGGGCGGCGTGACGGCTGGCGTGTTCGGTGTCCCACGGAAGGACCGCGAACGCCAAGGCCTACCCTTGCAAGGATGCCGCCGCCAACCGACGCCCCGGCGCGGCCGCTGGAATCGTGGCCAATTGCAACTCCGCCCAACCTACCAAGGCCAATATAGATTTCAGCGCGCCACTGCCGCCCCAAAGCCGAGCGTCAGTAAAACGGCGAAGGCTGAGGTAGATTCCCACCGAAGATGGCGGCACTTTATTGGGACCGTATTTTTTAATGAGATGGTCATGCGTGTATCCTGACTTGCTTATTGGGCCCGAAGGCACCGATTGAACCAGAAGATCACCCAGTCTGCCGATCCCCAACTGACAGGCATATCGAATGGCTGTACGACATCAATACACTTTCAAATAGCGCGTTATTCTGCCTGACAAAGGGATAACGCGACCTCTTAAGGTTGATTTTCATTCATCTTTAGATAATATTATCAAATTATACGGTTCTTAATTACAATTAGTGCAGCTCGCTGTTTCTTAAAGTTAGACAATAAATCAATTGTTCTGATAGTGCCATCAATCGAACATCCTGCTGCATCGCAGCGGAAAATGGGCCTGCGCAATCTTGCCTCTGGCCTTTCCGGCCTGTCTGAGGTATCGCCCGGCCCAAAGCTGACAATAGAAAGTGACCCCTCCCGATGGAGCTCCGCAACATCGCCATTATCGCGCACGTTGACCATGGCAAGACCACCCTCGTTGACGAGCTGCTGAAGCAGTCCGGTTCGTTCCGCGACAATCAGGCTGTCGCCGAACGCGCGATGGACAGCAACGATATCGAACGGGAACGTGGCATCACGATTCTGGCGAAGTGTACCTCGTTGGAATGGGGCGGCGCACGGATCAACATCGTCGACACCCCCGGCCACGCAGATTTCGGCGGCGAGGTGGAGCGTATCTTGAGCATGGTTGACGGTGTGGTTCTGCTGGTGGACGCCGCCGAAGGCCCGATGCCGCAGACCAAATTCGTGACCTCCAAAGCCTTGGCGCTTGGCCTGCGCCCCATCGTGGTCCTCAACAAGGTTGACAAGCACGACGCCGAACCCAGCCGCGCGCTGAACGAAGTGTTCGATCTGTTCGCCAACCTTGGTGCGGATGATGACCAACTTGATTTCCCCGTGCTTTATGCGTCGGGCCGCAATGGCTGGGCAGACAACGAGCTTGATGGTCCGCGCAAGAACCTTGATGCGCTGTATGCGTTGGTCCTCAAGCACGTGCCAGCCCCGTCGCAGATCGCGCGGCGGTCAGAGCCGTTTCAGATGTTGGCGACAACGCTGTCGGCAGATCCCTTCATCGGCCGCATCCTGACGGGCCGGGTCGAATCCGGCACTCTGCGGGCTGGTGAAACGATCAAGGCATTGTCACGCGACGGCGAAAAGCTGGAGCAGTTCCGGGTGTCCAAAGTGCTGGCCTACCGCGGCCTCGTGATGACCCCGATTGACGCGGCCGAGGCTGGCGATATCGTGACGCTTGCGGGTATGTCCAAAGCGACCGTCGCTGATACCCTTTGCGCGTTAGAGCTGGAAACCGCCCTGCCCGCGCAGCCGATCGACCCGCCGACCATCTCGATCACCTTTGGCATCAACGACTCGCCATTGGCTGGCAAGGAAGGCTCCAAGGTCCAGTCCCGCGTGATCCGCGAACGCCTGATGCGCGAAGCCGAGATCAACGTCGCCATCAAAGTGACTGACACCCCCGGCGGTGATGCGTTCGAGGTTGCCGGTCGCGGCGAATTGCAGATGGGCGTGTTGATCGAAAACATGCGTCGCGAAGGGTTTGAGCTGTCGATCAGCCGCCCGCGCGTGCTGTTCCAGGATATCGACGGCGTGAAGTGCGAGCCGATTGAAGAAGTCACAATTGACGTGGATGATGAATATACAGGCCCAGTGATCGAAAAACTGACCGGTCCGCGCAAGGGCGATCTGGTTGAGATGAAACCGGCAGGCGTCGGCAAGACCCGCATCATCGCGCATGTGCCCTCGCGCGGTCTGATCGGCTATCACGGCCAGTTCATGACCGACACGCGCGGTACCGGTGTGCTGAACCGCGTGTTTCACGACTGGGCCCCGCACAAGGGTCCGATCGAGGGGCGTCGTCAGGGCGTGCTGATCAGCATGGAAACCGGCATTTCGGTGGCCTATGCAATGTGGAAGCTGGAAGACCGGGGGCACTTCTTCATCGGCGTGCAGGAACCGATCTATACCGGCATGATCATTGGCGAGCATAACCGCGACAACGACCTGGAAGTGAACCCGCTGAAGGGCAAGCAGCTGACCAACGTGCGGGCGTCGGGCACGGATGAGGCTGTTCGCTTGACCACCCCGGTCAAGTTGTCGCTGGAACAGTCGATTGCCTACATCGACGATGATGAATTGGTGGAGGTCACACCGAAATCGGTGCGGATGCGCAAACGCTTTCTCGACCCGAACGACCGCAAGCGCAACTTGCGCAAGGAATAATTGGAAGTGCTGCCAACAAAAGCCGCCCCTCGGGGCGGCTTTATACTTTGCGGCCCCTGTTCCTTGCGGAACAGCGATCCGGGCCAAGCTGCGGCAACGTCAGGTCAGGAAACGCGCAACCCTGCGCTACCCTGAAAGGATCATCCCATGCTGCCACTGCCCCGCACCCTTGCCCCTATTGCATTTGCCGGATGCCTTCTTCTGCCCCAAACCGCTGCGGCGATAGAGGTGGGGCGCTGTAATATTGCCGAAGACGGCATGTTCCGCACTGTTCTGTTGGTGCGACTGGCTGGCAAAACCCATATCCACCGCGCAGGCCAAGACGGTCTGACCCGCCGTGTCCTGTTCAACTCTGATGCCGCCGCAGACTGGGCCATGGCGCGTTATGGCGCGGGCCCAGCGATGGAGATTGCATCTTGCGCAGATGATGGCCGCGACACGGTGGTGGCCGCAGGCGGAAAGGCCCCGGTTTCCGGTGGCCCCGGTACTGTAATCGGCACCCCGACCGCCCCCGAATCCGAAGCGCCGCCGACTGGGAACGATTCCAGCAGCGGCGGCAGCAGCGTGGACGATCAGCTATGATATTCAGCCAGATCGGGGTTTTAGCCCCGGTCTGTCAGATAGGCGACCAACGCGGCGGTCGATCCATCTTTACCATCGGTGCTTTGCCGGCCTTCAAGGATAGGCTGCAAGGCCAGCGCCAGTTCCTTGCCAAGCTCGACCCCCCATTGGTCATAAGAGTTCAGCCCAAGGACCACGCCTTCCACAAACACCCGGTGTTCATACAGGGCGATGATCTGACCCAGAACGAAAGGCGTCAGTTGCGGGTAGGCCAGCGTGGTGGATGGGCGGTTGCCCGGAAACACCCGGTGGCGGGCCTGACAGTCTAACTCTGCCCCTGTCAGCCCACGTTTGGCCATGATTGCCGTCGCCTCGGCCAATGACCGCCCCCGCATCAGCGCCTCGGATTGCGCAAGGCAGTTCGACACCAACAGCAGATGCTGATGGGCCAGACCAGGTTCATGGCCGTCACGGGCGACCAGAAACTCGCACGGCACCACGCGGGTACCCTGGTGGATCAACTGGTAGAACGCGTGCTGGCCGTTGGTCCCAGGTTCACCCCAAACCACCGGGCCGGAATGGGTGGGCAGATCGCTGCCATCATTGGCCACGCGCTTGCCGTTACTCTCCATCTCCAACTGTTGCAGATACGCGGGCAGACGCGACAGGCGCTGATCATAGGGCAGCACGGCGCGGGTGGTATAGCCGCAGATCTGGTTGTGCCAAATACCAACCAGCGCCAACAGCACAGGCAGGTTCTTCGCAAAAGGCTGGGTCAGGAAATGCTGATCCATGTCGCGCGCACCGGCCAGAAAGTCATCAAACGCCTCTGGACCAATCGCCAGCATCAGCGACAACCCGATCGGCCCCCACATCGAATAGCGCCCGCCCACCCAATCCTCAAACCCGAAAACCTTCGCAGGATCAATGCCGTAGGCGGCAGTCTTGTCAGCAGCGGTAGATACGGCACAGAACTGCGCGCCGGGGTTTGTCACCTTTCCCGCCATCCAGCGTTTTGCGGTATCGGCGTTGGTCATCGTCTCAATCGTGGTAAAGGTTTTGGAGGCCACAATCACCAGCGTGGTTTCCGGGTTCAGACCGGCCAGCACGTCATGGACATGCGCCCCGTCGACGTTAGAGACGAAATGAACTCGTGGACCGTCATGAAACGGAGCCAAGGCCAGCGCCGCCATCGCAGGTCCAAGGTCAGACCCGCCGATGCCGATATTCACCACATCGGTAATCGGCCCACCCTGCCCCATGAACTTGCCAGACCGCACGTCGCGCGCAAAGGCCCCAGTCAGCGCGCGAATACGACGAACCTCGGGCAGCACGTCCACGCCGTCCACCTTGATGACATCCGCGTCCCCTGCCCGCAGCGCCACATGCAACACGGCGCGGCCTTCGGTGACATTGATC
This sequence comes from Rhodobacterales bacterium, assembly GCA_031398405.1. Classification (GTDB taxonomy): domain Bacteria; phylum Pseudomonadota; class Alphaproteobacteria; order Rhodobacterales; family Rhodobacteraceae; genus JANNNF01. Next base: position 4,607 of record JANNNF010000449.1, read on the forward strand.
TTTTCACCGCCAAACATCGCCGCCCGCTTGGCAGCCACCCCGGCGTTTTCGGCCAGCCTCAAAAGCAGGGCCATCGCGCCCGCATCAAGGTTTGTTTTTGAATAATCAAACAGCATCTCACCCGCTCGGGCGCTGAAATCGGCCGCACGGGAACCGGCTTCAAACAATGACAGGATGGACCGGTCTTTGACCGATGCATGGTGTGCGGCCAAGGCGTCCCAGTCAGCTTTCATATCGTCTACTCCGCCCAATGTACGGTTGCGTTGTCAAGAACGGCACGGACCGGGGCCTCAAGCGCGGGCAAACTGGCCGCTCGCTCTATCGCCTCGCGCTTTTCCGCGCCGGTGATCAAAATGTGGATGTTGTAGGCGGCCTTCAGCACTTGGGCAGTCAGTGTGATGCGCGGCTCTCCGGCAGCCTCGGCCCGCAAGGCCATCAGTGCCGGTGCATTTGGGGCCAAAGCCTCGGCCAGCCGATCCGCGCCGGGAAACAGGCTGGCGGTGTGCATATCCGCCCCCATCCCCAATAGCAGCACTGAAATCGGCAGATGCGGGGTCAGCCCGTCCGACAACGCCCCAAGCATATCCTCAGGCTGCTCGGCAGGCGCATACAGTGGCACCAGACGCGCGCGCGCCGCAAAGCCGCGCAACAGGCGTTCCCGCAACAGTCGGGTGTTGGACCGGGGGTTATCTTCCGCAACCCAGCGTTCGTCGTTCAAAAAGACTGCGACATTGGCCCAATCGAGATCAACCCCCGACAGCGTGTCAAAGATCGGTGCCGGTGTGGTCCCGCCCGGCACGCACAAAGACGCATGGCCATCGCGGCGCAGAAATTCACCCAACTGCCCCGCGATATCATTAGCGAGGCTGAGGAACATCATTTCCCGGTCGGGGTAGCTCTGGAAGTTCATTCCTTGATCTCCCGCCAGCGGCGCCCATCTTTGTGCATCAGCATCAGCGCATCCTCTGGCCCGGACGACCCCGGATCATAGCCGCGCGGTTTATCCTCACGCGATTCCCAGCTTTTGATCACAGGATCAGCCCATGCCCAGGCGGCCTCTACCTCATCGCCGCGCATGAACAGTGTCTGATTTCCCCGGATCACGTCCATGATCAGCCGTTCATAGGCATCCGGGATATCCTCGGCATCGGCACCCAAGGCATCGGCAAACGACATGTCCAGCGGCACCTGCATAAGGCGCATGCCCCCCGGCCCCGGTTCTTTGATCATCATCATCAGGTCCATACCTTCGTCCGGTTGCAACCGGATCACCAGCACGTTTTCGCGCCAGCCCGGCGCATCGTCAAAGATCGAATGCGGCGGTTCCTTGAAGGTGATCGCAATTTCCGACGCCCGCGCGCGCAAGCGTTTTCCGGTGCGCAGATAGAACGGCGTGCCAGCCCACCGCCAATTCGACACGCCCACTTTCAGCGCGATATAGCTTTCTGTCCGGCTGGCCGGGTTTTCGGAATGTTCGATATAGCCGCCCTTGCCCTTGGTCGGCAGATATTGGCCGCGCACGATATCTTCGGGCTTCACCGGGTCCAAGGCGCGAATGACCTTTAGCTTTTCATCCCGCACCGCGTTCGGGTCAAAGTGATAAGGCGGTTCCATCGCGATCAGGCACAGCAGTTGCATCATATGGTTCTGCACCATATCGCGCATCGCACCGGACGTGTCGTAGTACGCCCCACGCCCTTCCACCCCAACCGTTTCCGCCACCGTGATCTGAACATGGTCGACGTATTGGGCTTTCCATAGCGGTTCAAACAGGATGTTGGCAAAGCGCACCGCCATCAGGTTCTGCACGGTTTCCTTGCCCAGATAATGGTCGATGCGGTAAATCTGAGCTTCCGTAAAGTGCTTGGCCAACACGGCGTTCAGTGCCTTGGCAGTTTCCAGATCGCGACCAAAGGGCTTTTCCACCACGATGCGGCTGTTTGCATCCGCGATGCCATTTTCATGCAGCCGTTCAGCAAGATCGCCAAACAGGCTGGGTGCGACCGAGAAATAGAACGCCTTCACCACATCCGGCCGCATTTCGGCCTTCAGCACATCCCAACCGCCCGTCCCCTTGGCGTCGATCGGCACATAGCTGATCTGAGCGAGGAACGCAGAAATCACCGCCTTGTCTTGGCGCGGTTTGGCCACAAACTCCACAATCGCGGCTTGTACCATTTCCCGGAAGGCCTCAACCGTCAGATCGGCGCGCGCAGCACCGACAATCCGGCTGGTGGGCGGCATTTGCCCCGCCAGAAACCGCCTGTACAGACCCGGAAAGATCTTGCGGCGAGCAAGGTCGCCCGTACCACCAAAGATCACTAGGTCGAAAGAATCGACCGGAATGACGCGTGACACCATGGTTGTACCTCGTTTTGCGGACGTAAGGGTTGTCTTGGGCAGGTCTCAGCGACTGTTAGCGCTAACGAGCGCCTTTTACCCCCAGACTGCTCGCAAGTCTAGCATCGCGCGCAATGGATAAAAACCGCTATGCCTCGTCCAGTGGCAACCAGCGCACCCGCAACAGGCCGGGTTCCGCTGCAAGTCGCTGCACTGCCTGTTCCAGCATCGTATCGGTCGCACCTTCGCCAGTTACGGTGGCGGAAACGTCAATCCCCACCCCATCTTCGGCTGGGCGCAGGCCGACCTCTGACAGATGCAAGCCACCAAGTGTCAGGGTGCGCAGAATCAGACTGCGCGCGCCACCTTCCTGTTCCGGCAGGCAGGTAAGTATAACCCGGAACGACCGTGACAACGGCACCCCGGCATTGGTTTTGCGCTTTAGAAGCTTAACCAAAGGACGCAGGCCAAGGTTGATGAACACCACCATCCCCGTCAACAGCAGAGCAAACGGCCAAGCCCCCGCCCCCGCCATCATCCCCACCCCCGCCGAACACCACAGCGTGGCGGCGGTATTCAGGCCATGCACATTGAACCCGTCACGAAAGATGATCCCCGCCCCCAGAAACCCGATGCCTGACACCACTTGCGCCGCCACGCGCGTCGGGCTGACCTCACCGGGGAAAAGCTGAGAAAAGATCACAAAACTCGCAGCGCCAACCGCCACAAGCGCATTGGTGCGCAGCCCCGCCATCCGCTGGCGCACCTGCCTCTCAGACCCGATCAGCGCCCCGCATGCCAGTGCCACAGCCATATCAAAGGCTGCGGTTTCAATCAAAATTGTCATATGGGCCGTTCCTTTACCACAATCAGTGCAGGCTAATCTGAGGGCGCGCAAATGTGAAGTTTTTGTAAAAAATACATGACAGACTACCAGCGCCCGGAAAACGCCTGCCACAAAAGTCGGCCTCTGCGCGAAAATTCCGATGTCTCCATCCGGCCTTCCGCCACACACATCGGATCCGCCACTACCAGACCCAACAAGGATTCCGTCTGCCAGCCCGCAAGCAAGGCGGGGACCAGTTCCTTCGGCAACCCCTTGCGCCCCGCCCGAGCCATCGCCAGCCGGGCCAAACCTTCGGTTGCCAGTGCCGCCACAGCCCCGGGCCGACCGTCCACCAACGGCTTGCAGCCGCGCTCCTCCAACCCGGGCACCGCGCGCAGAAATGCGGCCAGACCAGCGGCCCAAGCATAATCACGCACGATTGCTTCGACCCCGTCGGGCGCACCCAAGGCCCGGGCGGCCAACCACATCAGCCCGCCTGCGGTATCGTCGATATAGGCGTCAAACGCCGCCCGGTCTTCAAACGCATCGCGGTATATATCCCACCGGCGCGCCGCAATCAGGCGGTCCAGTACCTCCAGCGGCAAACCCGCCCAAGCGATCAACCCATGCAGCGGCCCTGCCACTTCATGTGCGCGAGGGGCCGTTTCGGCGACCACATCGCGCCACCATTGCAGCCGCATCTCGGCAATCATCGGTTCTTTGCTGACCCAAGGTGCGCGGGCAACTTCAAGGTTGAACGCATAAAGGATGAACAAAGCCTCACGCGCCGTCGGAGGCGCAGCCATCGCGGCAGCAAACCGATCAGGATCGCCCCGCTGCACAAGGGCTGCGCAAGCCGCTGTCACGCCAACCCCCCGGCAGGCAGCGCGCCGTCGCGGATGAGTTTCCAGTTGATCGCATCCAACAGGGCCTCAAAACTCGCGTCCACGATGTTGGGGCTGACCCCGACGGTAGACCAGCGCCGCCCCTGCCCGTCCTCGCTGTCGATGATCACGCGGGTGACAGCCTCGGTGCCACCTTGGGTGATGCGCACTTTGAAATCGACCAGCTTCATATCGTCAATACAGGCTTGATATGGCCCCAGGTCTTTGGCAAGCGCCTTGGACAGCGCATTGACGGGGCCACGGTCTGTACCGGTCGCGTCCATGCTTTCGCTGACCGACAGCATTTTATGATCACCGATTTTAACCACCACCACGGCCTCTGACAGGCTGATCATGTGGTTGTATTTATTCTTCCGCCGCTCCACCGTAACGCGATAACGTTTGACCTCGAAAAATACTGGCAGCAGTCCCAGTTCCGCACGGGCCACCAATTCAAAACTGGCCTGCGCCCCGTCATAGGCATAGCCTTGATCCTCTCGCTCCTTCACAATCTCCAAGATCCGCCCCAGACGCGAATCTTTTGGGTCCACCACAATCCCCGCAGACGCCAATCTGGCGCGGAGGTTGGATTGACCGGCTTGATTGCTCATCGGAATAACGCGTTCATTGCCGATCAGGTCAGGCGGGACGTGTTCATAGGTGGCAGGATCTTTCAGAATTGCGCTCGCGTGCAGACCCGCCTTATGGGCAAAGGCAGATGCCCCAACATAGGGGGCAGCGCGCAGGGGGACGCGGTTGAGAATATCATCCAAGGTGCGGCTGATCTTAAGAAGCGATGTCAAAGCCTGCGGAGATACTCCGGTGTCAAAACGCTCCTTGTAGGGCGTTTTCAGCAAAAGGGTCGGGATGACCGTCACCAGATTTGCATTGCCGCAGCGTTCGCCCAGGCCGTTAAGCGTGCCCTGTATTTGGCGCGCACCCGCATCGACGGCCGCAAGGCTGCAGGCCACCGCGTTGCCGGTATCGTCGTGGCAATGGATGCCCAAGCGGTCACCGGGGATGCCGGACGCGATCACCTCGGCGGTCACACGGCCTACCTCGGCGGGAAGGGTGCCGCCGTTGGTGTCACACAGGACGACCCACCTTGCCCCCGCATCAAGGGCGGCGCGCAGGCAGGACAGGGCGTATCGGGGGTTGGCGCGGTAGCCGTCAAAGAAGTGTTCGGCGTCCAGCAGGGCCTCCCGGCCTTTTGCGACGACATGGGCGATGCTGTCGGCGATGGCCTGGCGGTTTTCCTCTAAGGTGACGCCGAGGGCGGTGGTGACGTGGAAGTCGTGGGCTTTGCCGACAAGGCAGACAGCCGGGGTGGCGGCATCGAGGACACCTGCCAGCACGTCGTCATTGGCGGCGGACCGGCCGACCCGTTTGGTCATGCCGAAGGCTGTCATGGTGGCGCGGGTTTTGGGAGCGGTGGTGAAGAATTCGGAATCG
>JANNNF010000452.1:0-2275 GCA_031398405.1 Rhodobacterales bacterium
AATAGACTACCAATCCTGAGGGTCTCATGGGCGTTCACCAACAAAGCGTCAGCTTCACCGAAACCGCTTTTGCTTTCGCACGGGAGTTGGACGACAGTGGCGAATACCCCAACATCAGCGCCGCAGTCTTGGGAGAAATGGCCCGTGCGCGTATGGCGAGAGAAAAAGAGCGCACTCTGTTTGAGACTGAAGTTCAACGCCGCTTGGCAGTTCCCGTTGACGAATGGGAACCCGTTGGCGCGTTGGAAAACCTGATGGCTGATGCCCGGAAACATCTTGCAGCACTCTCGAAAGGTCGCAGAAAACCTGCCCCCTGATGCGCCTGATAAGACACCCGCTGGTAGGACGCGATCTTATCGCGCTGGTTGATCACATCGTCAAAGTCACGCAGGGCGACCATGTTGCCGCTGCGCGGCGCTTGGATGAAATTGATACGCTGCTGGCCGATATCGCTGATGATCCAAATTTCGGCATGCGGTTGGCGGCTCCGCTTGATGGCTGGCTAGTTCGGCATGGCAGACATGGGCATCGCCTGAAAATCGTGTTCCGTGCAGATTTGCACCTTGCCACCCTTCACGTTGCGCTGGTCGCGTTTGGCGGGCAAGACTTCGATGCGCGCAAACGTACCGCGGAAAGTCTTCACAAGGTAGATGGCGCAACGTCTTCTGAACTGATGTGATGCCAACCCTACTGGCATCCCTTCCAACCGTGACCTGACCGTGATGGACCCGCCGACCATGGGGCGCTATGACTCGGGCGGTTGCAGAGTTTGTATAGGGTGAACGGGCATGGCGGTCAAAAAGCGAAACCTCTTCATGCGCATTGGGCGGATTCTGCAGTCCTTTCTTAGCCCGCATGTTCTGATCCATCCGTTTCGGATGCTGCATTATTATGGGTATAGCCATGCCTTGCAGCGCCCCAAGCTGACGCTTGGGCGGGATGTGCGGCTTGCACCAAACACGTCTTTCCGAAATGGCGAACGCATTGATCTTGGGGATCAGGTTCAGCTTGGCGAGTATACAGCTTTTTGGGCAGGCCGCAGTTCCAGCTGGATTCGGGTCGGCGCGCGCACAACCTTTGGGCCGAACTGTTTTGTGACCGCTGCAGATTATGGTTTGGCTGCCGGCACCCGCATCACTGATCAGGACATGATCGAGCGGGACGTCGTGATCGGGACAGATTGCTGGATCGGGACGAAATCCATCATTACCGCAGGTGTGACGTTAGGGGATGGCTGTGTAATCGGTGCCGGATCCGTCGTCACACGCGATATTCCGGCCAATGCGATTGCCGCGGGCGTGCCGGCCAAAGTCATTCGCATGCGGGACTAAGACGATCAAAGACCCATGCCTGCAGCCTGCCGCAACATCCACACCGATCTGGTCAGCCGTAACCGGGCCAACGTGGCCAAGGCCGCCCGGCGTTCCGTCCCAGACCGCAGTGCAGAATGGCGCAGAACGCGGACACTGTGCACCAGAATGCTGGCGGGCATCGCAAGCGCCTTGAGGGCCCACCGAACCCGTGCGCCTGCCGCTGTTCCATTCACGCCGTAGCCTTCTTCGGTCAGGCGCCTCCATTTACGCGACAAAGCCGCCCAATCACCCCGGGACGGATGCGCAACGGCCAAATCAGCGGCATAGATCAAGCGATAGCCTTTCGCGCGGGCGCGGTGGCACCAATCGAGGTCTTCCGACAAACCGGGCGTAAACGGCCCAACATCAGCAAACACATCACGCCGTGTCAGCAGATTTGCCGTCACCGAAAATCCCTTGGTCTCGATATAGCCGCGATTGTCGAATGCGAAGACGGCCTCAAAAGCCTGTGCACCGGTCCGAGGGGGTAAGGTTTCGTCAAAGACACGGATATCGCCGCCCACAAGGTCTGCCGCGTCTGCCCGTCGCAGGGCCGTGGCCAGCCAGTCCGCATCCGGCACACAGTCACAATCCAAGAAAAACAACCGCGGTGCCGTTGTCTCGGCAACGCCCCGGTTGCGCGCCATGGCGGCACCTTTTCGGGTTTCGGTGACAAGCGAAAGGTCTGGATATGCGGCACGAACGGCATCGAGGCTTTCAGTTGATCCGTTGTCAACGACCACCACTTCGATACCCGGCCCGATCTGCGGCATCAGAGCAGACAGACAGCGGGCCAACCGCACAGTGTCATTATAGTGCGGGATGATTACGGCAGCGTCTGGCATTGTCGAACCCAACAGAATTTTCGGCAGCCCGAACCGTAAAGAAACCTGAGGCTTGCGCTGTGGCAGATCCGTATGGCG
>JANNNF010000478.1:0-2502 GCA_031398405.1 Rhodobacterales bacterium
CCGTTGACACACCGCATCGTTGCGCTGCCTTCAACGATCCTCGACAATACCCAAGATAGGACGCGACCCCGCCGCCATCTTGCCTGATTTGGTGTCCAATAAGGATGGATGATCTTGCATATGGTGGCATGGGGACAACAATGGACAGACTGACCGAGATGGAAGCCTTTGCCATGGTGGTAGACCAGGGCGGCTTCACGGATGCAGCCAAAAAGATGGGCATCTCGAAATCGGCGGTATCAAAGCACGTCTCCGCGCTGGAGGCGCGTCTTGGGGCCCGGCTTTTGAACCGCACCACCCGGCGCGTGTCGCCTACCGAAATTGGCCTTGCCTATTATGACCGCGCCCGCCGGGTTCTCAACGACGCAGGCGAAGCCGATGCGCTGGTCACCTCGATGCAATCGGCCCCGTCCGGGCTGCTGCGCATTTCTGTGGCGACGGATTTTGGGGTCAATCTGCTGTCACCGATCCTTGGGGACTTCTTGCTGGAATACCCTGATATCACTGTGAATATGGTGCTGAACAACCGCTATGTCGAACTGATTTCGGAGGGCTTCGATCTTGCCATCCGGGTTGGGGATCTGGAAGACAGCAGCCTTCGTGCCCGAAAACTGACCGAGACGACAAAGCGGATGATCGCGGCACCCGGCTATTTTCAGAAATTCGGTCGGCCCGTGAAGATCGACGATCTGAACGAGCACAAACTGCTGCATTATTCCAACCAGGCCAATGGCAACGTCTGGAAGATCACAGCGCCTTCCGGAGAAAAGCGGCAGGTGCGTTCGGTGGGCTGGCTTACGGTGAATGACGGGCAGTCGCTGCTGAACGCGGCTATCTCTGGCCTTGGCATCGCGTATCTGCCATCGTTCCTCTATGCCGACGCGATGAAACAAGGGCAGGTCGAGGAAGCCATTCATGGCTTGCCGACAGAAGTGCTGGGAATTTACGCCGTCTACCCGCCGGGGCGGTTTACCCAACCCAAAGTGCGGGCCTTCATCGACTTTCTGGCGCGGCGTTACATCGACAAAGGACCGGACAACTGGTGATTACTGGGTTTTGGCGGCTGTGATCACAGCCTCTACCCGCCGGTTCTGACCTCGGCCTTCCGCCGTGTCATTATCGGCGCGGGGCTGTTCTGGTCCCATGCCTTTGGCAACAATGCGGTCTGCCGCGATGCCTTTGGAGATCAATGCCGTCTTCACCGCATCGGCGCGTTGCTGGGAAATGGCAATGTTTGCCTTCAACGGCCCGGTGGCATCCGTGTGGCCCAGCAGGGTCACGGTCAACGCAGGGTTCGTCTTCAACTGGGTCACCAGATCGGTGATCGACGGATAATCCCCCGCCGACAGCACGCCGGCACCGGATGCAAAGACAAGATCCTCTAATACGCGGGTCTGGGGATCGGCGAGGGTTGGCAGTTCGCGCGATAGCTCTGCCTCAGGGGATTTGGTTGAAGCCTGCACATCCGGGATCACCTGCGTTGGCGTCACCGCCACCACCTGCACATAGCCTGCTTGCGCCGTCCGGCTGACCAACACGCTGACTGCATCGGCAGACCCCGGCCGCTCAGCCGCAAGATAGCGATAGTCGCCGAGGTCCACATGCATGTCAGGTTCGGGCAGCACTTCGGTGCCATAGCGGAAATCAAAGCCACCACATTCGAACGCAGAACACTCAAACACCACCTTATACCCCGCCTGCACCAACTGGTCACGCAGGGGTGTCAGCAACTGCAACGTGGTCACCCCCGGCGCATCCAGCCGCACGGCGTGGCTGTCAACGGCGCCTTCAATAGCCTTGGTCTGCATGGCGTTCTGGAAAAACGGGCCGATGGGCATAGCATAACTGGACAGCGGCTCAGACTCGGCCGCGCGCGCCAAAATTGGAGCGTCATAGCTTAGTGTAACGGCCAACACGGGCCCGGATGCCACCATGAAAGCCGAAAAGACGGCGGTACAAATGGGTCTGTTCAACTGCTCTGGCCTCTTGTTGGGCTCAGCGCACACGATACTGGTATTGTCCCACAACGTCCATTCCGTTGGACTGATACAGAAAATTTGCAGCGGAATTTTGCGTGGTGACGACAAGACTTACGCTTGCCGCCCCCTGATTTTGCGCCCAAATTGCCGCCGCCCGCAACATGTGCGATCCCAGCCCTTGACGGCGGTGTAGCGGGGATACCTCCAGCGCGTGCAGCATCGCCTGTTCCCCCGCTATTGCCACAAAACACACACCTGCCGGGCGGTCGTTCAGACGCGCAAGAATCACCGTCTTTGCCCCCCGAACCCGGTCCATCACTGCCAACCGCGCCGCCCCGACACCCGCATCGGCCCACAGCACCCGGGCAATTTCAAGCGGTGGCCAATGCGGAAAGGCGATCATCGCGGGCACTGGTGCCACCAGTTTTCCAACAGGGGCGGCATAGGCCAGCACCGGGTCTACAACCCGGTAGCCGCGCGCCTCCAGTGCAGCATCAAGTTCTTCGTCCCCGTCGCGGATCAT
>JANNNF010000486.1:0-1605 GCA_031398405.1 Rhodobacterales bacterium
GAACAACTGCCCGGGCGCGATATGCATCGCGATGATCTGATCGCCGCCGGGGGTGGTGCGGATCACACGAATGTGCCCATCCATCAGCAGAAAGAACCGCTCGACGGGCTGGCCTTCGCTGAACACGGCCACGCCCGGGTCGAACCGCTGCGGCATGGCCGCATCCAGAATCTCGCGGATCTGCGTGCGGGACAGATTGCGAAACGGCGGCAGATCGGTCAGCAGGCTTTCGTCAAGTTTCTTCAACCGAAAGCCTCCAATGTTGTGGCAGCGCAACGAACTGAGAGGAACCCTAGCCTAGAACAGGGTCAAGACCAATATCTCCCGTTCCGCGAAAGGACGCCTCATGTTTCCGAAATTGATCGCCGCCAGCCTTGCCGCCATGCTGCTTGCCCCCGCCGCCTTTGCCGAAAACTTTGATGTAAAGATGCTGAACAAAGGCGCGGAAGGCGCAATGGTGTTCGAGCCTGCCTTTGTGAAGGCCGCCGTAGGCGACACTGTGACATTCATTGCCACCGACAAGGGCCACAATGCCGAAGGCATCGACAAGATGCTGCCCGAAGGCGTGGAAGAATTCAAAAGTGACATGGGCAAGGATTATGTTTTGACCCTGACTGCTGAAGGTCTTTATGGCGTAAAATGCACCCCGCACTACACGATGGGCATGGTTGCGTTGGTCCAGGCCGGTACGCCGGTCAATCAGGACGCAGTGGCGGCGGTCGTGCTGAAAGGCAAGGCAAAGACCCGGTTCGAGCCGCTGGTTGCACAGATCGTCAAATAACTGTGACAGAACTGCAGGAGGCGCGGCCCTGGCAACGGGACCGCGCTTTTCTGTGACCTCAGCCTGCCGCACCCCAAACCAGCCGGAACCCCAGATAGTCTGGTGGTACCCCAGCCGCACAGCCCCCCGTCCGTGCATCCCGGATGAAGGCGATGACGAAAGCCCGGTGTTTTCCCTGAACCGCCCGCACCCCGCAATAGGCGGATTGCGTTGCGATGCTTGCCCCGTCCGGGGTCAGCGTGCCGTTCTGAAAACAGGTTTCGGTCCACTCCCACACATTTCCCGCCATGTCGGCCACCCCCAGCGTGTTGACGCCGAAGTGGCCCAACGGATGCGCCACCAGATCGGCATCGCCACGCAAGGCGACTTCGCGCTGATAACTTGCGATCCAACGGCGCGAGGGGTCGGCACCATTGGCCTCCTCGGAAAACCCATCGTCATTGCCCCGTTCTGCCGCCGCGCGCAGCCACTCTGCATCCGTCGGCAGTCGCCAGACCTGTCCTGTACGGTCCGAGAACCACGTCGCATATGCGGTGGCATCGGCGTGGTTGACCCCCGTCTGTGCAAAGGCCGACCGGCCGTTGGATGGCACGCGAGTGCAGGCACCGTCGACAACGCACAGCGCGTATTCTGCCTCGCTGACTTGATTTTTCAAGATGACCAGACTGCCAGCCGCCACGTGACGGCGGGGCGCATCGACAACTCTCGTGCCCTGTCGAAACTCGCCGGCTGGCCTGTAGGATTGTGCACCGGCGGCGATGCTGACGGTTTCGGGCCGTGTAACATGGGCGGGCGGATCGGGCCAAAACAGAACCGACGCCCCG
>JANNNF010000502.1:0-3487 GCA_031398405.1 Rhodobacterales bacterium
GTTCCAGGGGGTGATCAAAGTTGCCACTCCCAGCGGTTGGCGAAACAAATAGCAGGCCACGCCCGGCACCTCCGAAAGTCAGTGCCGACAACCCCGCAAGCAGGATCAGCGTCACGATATGGGGCGGGGTGGTGCGGTCCAGAAACCGTGGAGTTGCGGGCAAGGTCACGTCCATTTGTGGAAGATGAAGAATGCGCCAAGCGCGATGAAACCAAAGCCTACCCCGTGATTCCAGGTCAGCGGTTCTTTGAGGTAAAATATGGAAAATACAGCGAAAACGGACAGAGTTATCACTTCTTGAATCGTCTTAAGTTCGGCTGCCGAAAACTGGGTGTGTCCAATACGATTGGCAGGCACCATCAGCAGATATTCAAAAAACGCGATGCCCCAGCTTACAAAAATCACGGTGACGATGGCGGTGGTTTTATATTTCAGGTGACCATACCACGCGAAGGTCATGAAGATATTTGACAGCAAAAGCAGGCCGATAGTGGTGACGGGAACGGAAAACGTGGGCAAGGCACACTCCTGAGCTGGCAACACGGTGTAGCGCAGTGCACCGCCGGTTGCCATAGTTTGCAGATTTGCATTTTTTGTTGCCTGCGAAGGGTAACTTTTGCAAATATTCCTAATTCTGCTTGGTCCGTCCGAACAGTGCCGCTACTGTCGTAAAAAATCGCGGGAGGCGTTTGATGAAGGACATTCTTGGTCAGCTTGAAGCCCGTCGCAGCGTGGCGCGGCAAGGCGGCGGCCAGCGCCGGATTGACGCACAGCACGCCAAAGGCAAGCTGACCGCGCGCGAGCGGATTGACCTGCTGCTGGACGAGGGGTCTTTCGAAGAATTTGATATGTTTGTGGCCCACCGCTGCACTGATTTCGGCATGGAGGCTGACCGTCCAGCGGGCGACGGGGTGGTCACGGGTTGGGGCACGGTCAATGGCCGAATGGTCTACGTGTTTTCTCAGGATTTCACCGTATTTGGTGGATCCTTGTCAGAAACCCATGCCAAAAAAATCTGCAAGATCATGGATATGGCGATGCAGAATGGTGCGCCAGTGGTGGGCATGAACGATTCTGGCGGGGCGCGAATCCAGGAAGGCGTGGCCAGTCTCGCGGGTTACGCCGAGGTCTTTCAGCGCAACGTGATGGCGTCGGGCGTGGTACCGCAGATCAGCCTGATCATGGGCCCGTGTGCGGGCGGGGCGGTGTATAGCCCGGCAATGACCGACTTCATCTTTATGGTCAAAGACAGCAGCTATATGTTCGTAACTGGCCCCGATGTGGTGAAAACCGTAACCAACGAAGTGGTTACAGCCGAGGAACTGGGGGGCGCGTCCACCCACACCAAGAAATCTTCAGTCGCCGATGGCGCCTTTGAAAATGACGTGGAAGCCTTGGCCGAAGCCCGTCGGTTGATCGACTTTCTGCCGCTGAACAACCGCGAGAAGGCCCCGGTACGCCCGTTTTTCGACGATCCGGCCCGGGTGGAGCCCAGCCTTGACACCCTCATCCCGGACAACCCCAACCAGCCATATGACATGAAGGAATTAATCCTGAAAGTGGCGGATGAGGCCGATTTCTTTGAAATTCAAAGGGATTATGCGGCGAATATCATCACCGGTTTTATCCGCATCGAGGGGCAGTCAGTCGGGGTGGTGGCAAACCAGCCGATGGTGCTGGCGGGGTGCCTTGATATCGACAGCAGCCGCAAAGCCGCGCGGTTTGTACGCTTTTGCGATGCGTTTGAAATTCCGATCCTGACCTTTGTAGACGTGCCCGGATTCTTGCCGGGTGTTGCACAGGAATTGGGCGGGGTGATCAAACATGGGGCGAAGTTGCTGTTTGCGTACGGTGAGGCGACGGTGCCCAAAGTCACGGTGATCACCCGCAAGGCTTACGGTGGTGCCTATGATGTGATGTCGTCCAAGCATCTTCGGGGGGATTTCAACTATGCCTGGCCCACGGCGGAAATTGCGGTGATGGGGGCCAAGGGTGCGACCGAGATCATCCATCGCGGCAAAGCGCCCGAGGAGATCGCGCGACTGACCAAAGAGTATGAAGACCGCTTTGCAAACCCCTTCGTAGCTGCAGAAAAAGGCTTTATCGACGAGGTGATCATGCCCGCCTCGACCCGTCGCCGGGTCGCGCGGGCCTTTGCCTCTTTGAGGGGGAAAAAGCTGACCAACCCGTGGAAAAAACATTGCAACATTCCGCTGTGAAATACTGAAATATGCACCTGCGTCTTGCCACTGCTGCCGGTCTGGTTCTTGCTCTCGGGGCAGGGGCGGTCTGGCTGCGGCCTGATGCGGCCCTGCCACCCCCGGCTGATGCGATTGCGGTGCCGTCAGGGCAAGTCGTGACGTTGCAAGATGTGGTCGGCAATGTGCCGGGGCCGAACGGGTTGACGGTGCGGTTCCGGTTTCTGGCCCCCGGCATTGCCAAAACGGTAGAACTGGACGTTGCACAGACCGATATGGAGGCGCTGTGCAACAGCTATGCCTTGCCACGAATTACCGAATTTGGCCCCGTTCCGTCGCAGATCGTGATTTCCCTGTCCGATGTGGCGGTGCCGTTTGGCGAGGCAAGTCCCGATGTCATTCAGTATTTTGAAGCCTATTCGATTCAGGACAACATCTGCATATGGGATGTGTTTTGATGCGGTCACAATATCTGGTTGCAACCTCTGGCAACAGTGGTCTGTCTGATGTAGGAACGTCACAGGCTGACAACTTGGGCAAACGCGCGTGTCTTTCCACCATGGTTTCGGCTAAGGTGACGGCAGGCCGAACCCAAGCGGCCTTAACCTCGCAATGGGGGCGGGCGGATGAAGGTTCATCTGACCTGACCCTCCAAGAATATAGGAGTAGAGGATGTCGAAGAGCACGAAATTCGTACTGGCGCTGTCGCTGGTTGCTTTTGTGGCCGCTTGCGCCAAAAAAGTTGAAGAAGAAGTCGTTTACGTTGACGAGCCGGTTTCGACCGAGCCTGTCTACACCGGCAAATACAAGTGATCTAACGGGGCAGGGCGGTAAGCCAAGGCTGAACCGGCCTGCCCCTGACAACAACCGCAGCGTCTGGCGGTGCCCCTTGGGCCAAACAGCGCGTACCCCCAGATCATACACCATCTTGGGCGGGCCTTCGTTCCGCCGTTTCCGGCCACCGTCGGCATATTCCGCCCCCGTCAGACGGAGCGTCCCCCTATGCTGAAACACCGTGGCTTTCCCGGCCGCCAGCCCGGCACCGATTTCCAGTTCGTCATCCGCCGCGCCAATCACAAGGATGGCCCGGCCAAGATCATCAAGCGCGAACGCTTTCGCGACCGCAAGCATGTGGACAAGCTGGCTGATCAGGCCTTCATGACCGCGCTTTGGCAGTGCTTTGGCGAAGACACGTTTGAGCGTGGCAATCTGGATGCAGGCCGTCTGTCGTGGCTTTTTGGCCGCGAGGTGGTGCCTGCCGAAGACCCGTTTGACCCCGAAGACTATGC
>JANNNF010000507.1:0-9387 GCA_031398405.1 Rhodobacterales bacterium
CTGAAACTTGGGGAATCACTGGGGGCCTTGGGCCAGACACCCGAGGCATGCGTGACACTGGCCGAAGTTGGCACCCGCTTTCCGGGCACGATGGCGGCAACCCAAGCCACCGTGGCGGGGCAGGGGCTGGCTTGCCAGTAGACGGAACCTCCGCGGCTTATCACTGGCTTCAGGATCAGGGCGAAGATGCGTCCTTGTTGTTTTACGCGCAAAGCGCGTTCGGAGTCTTTTTTGAACCAACCGTGGTTGGCATTGCTGTGTCTGGCGGAAGTGATTCCATGGCGATGCTGCATCTTATGGCGCGCGCGGCCCCCCATGCGCGGTGGGCCGTACGGGCGGTGACTGTGGACCACCGCCTGCGCCCCGACGCGTCAAACGAAGCAGAAATGGTGGCCGGTGTCTGCGAAGGCCTGGGCGTGCCGCATCAGGTGCTGGTCTGGGATCATGGCGCAGTGCCGGGCAATCTGATGGATGCCGCGCGAAAGCGGCGCTATGGCCTGATGGCTGAATGGGCGGCGGCGCAGGACATTGGCCATATCGCAGTGGGCCATACTGCGGATGATCAGGCCGAGACGTTCCTTATGGGCCTTTCGCGGGCTGCGGGCCTTGATGGCTTGTGTGGCATGCGGCGCAACTGGACCGAAGGTGGCGTGGTGTTCCAGCGCCCGTTCCTGCAGCAATCACGGCAAGAGTTGCGCGCCTATCTGACACGCCATGGCGTGCCTTGGGTGGATGATCCGACCAACGACGATGCCACCTATACCCGCACAAAGGCGCGACGTGCGCTTAAATTATTGAAACCGTTAGGAATTACGGTTGATCGGCTGAACACTGTGATCCATCATCTTGCGATGACACAAGGCGCGGTCAGGGATGCTGTGGACAGGGCAGCCACCGACATCACGCGTGAGGTGGCCGGGGCGCTGTTTTTTGACCGCAAAAAGCTGCTCTATTTGGAGCCGGAATTGCAACGCCGCCTGCTGATTGCAGCGCTGCAGTGGGTGTCGGGGTCGGGATACGCCCCGCGTTCGGATGCAATGATCCGGCTGACAGAAGCCATTCGGGCGGGCCGTGATGCCACGCTATGGGGCTGCCGGATCAAGGTGTTCGATACCGAAGTGCTGATCACCCGCGAGGCGCGCGCCATCACCGGCGGCACTCCGTGGGACAATCGCTGGCACGTCAGCGGGCCGCCGGGCGATATCCGCGCCCTTGGCACTGGTTTGCGCCAGATAAAGGACTGGCGCGCCACCGGCTTGCCGCGCGCAGTGCTGGAAGTGACCCCGGCGATATGGGCTGGCGATACCCTGATTGCCGCCCCATCGGCGGGTTTCGGCGCAGCGGCAACTGCGACAGTGCAGCCCACCTTCGGCTCATTTCTGTTATCGCATTGAACCGGGCGGTAAACTGTCTATCTTAATGTCCAAAGCCGCGCCCTGTTTCGGGCTTGCGGCGCATCGAGGAGAGTTTTCTTGGGCAACGCGCGTAACATCGCCTTCTGGGTCGTGCTTTTTCTGCTTATTTTGGCGCTGTTTAACCTGTTTTCGGGCAGTCAGGCCACGCTGTCATCGCGCCCCTTGTCCTATTCCGAATTCATCGCCCGGGTAGACGGTGGCGAAGTCGCTTCTGTCACGCTTGATGGTGAACGGGTCACGGTGAAGGGCAAAGATGGCCAGACCTACACCACCATCAAACCTGCCGGTGAGACGCTGACCGACCGACTGATCCAGAAGGGTGTCGATGTGCGCGCCGAGGCGCAGGAACAGTCAGGCTTTATGTCCTTGATTTCGTTGTGGCTGCCCTTCCTTGTGCTGATCGGCATCTGGATATTTTTCATGCAGCGGATGCAGGGCGGCGGGCGTGGCGGGGCCATGGGCTTTGGCAAGTCGAAAGCCAAGTTGCTGACTGAAAAGAATGGCCGCATCACGTTTGACGATGTGGCGGGCATCGACGAGGCCAAGGAAGAGCTTGAAGAGATCGTGGAATTTCTGCGCAACCCGCAAAAGTTCAGCCGTCTGGGTGGCAAAATTCCGAAAGGCGCATTGCTCGTCGGCCCCCCCGGTACAGGTAAAACCTTGCTGGCCCGTGCGATTGCGGGTGAGGCTGGTGTGCCGTTCTTCACCATCTCGGGTTCGGATTTCGTCGAAATGTTCGTGGGCGTCGGTGCAAGCCGGGTGCGTGATATGTTCGAACAGGCCAAAAAGAACGCCCCCTGCATCGTGTTTATCGACGAAATAGATGCCGTTGGCCGCGCCCGGGGCGTGGGCATGGGCGGTGGTAACGACGAACGCGAACAGACGCTGAACCAGTTGCTGGTCGAAATGGACGGGTTTGAGGCCAATGAAGGTGTGATCATCGTCGCCGCCACCAACCGCAAAGACGTGCTGGACCCGGCCTTGCTGCGCCCGGGCCGGTTTGACCGTACCATCCATGTGCCGAACCCCGATATCAAAGGCCGCGAAAAGATCTTGGGCGTTCATGCGCGCAAGACCCCCCTTGGCCCCGATGTTGACCTGCGCACAATCGCACGCGGCACCCCCGGTTTTTCAGGTGCCGATCTGATGAACCTTGTCAACGAAGCTGCACTGACCGCTGCCCGCGTTGGTCGCCGCTTTGTGA
Organism: Rhodobacterales bacterium; assembly: GCA_031398405.1. Lineage (GTDB taxonomy): Bacteria > Pseudomonadota > Alphaproteobacteria > Rhodobacterales > Rhodobacteraceae > JANNNF01. The sequence goes on from JANNNF010000507.1 coordinate 2,620, forward strand.
CCATGGGCGATTTTGAACATGCAAAAGACAAGGTGATGATGGGGGCGGAACGCCGGTCGATGGTTCTGACCGCTGACCAGAAGGAAAAGACCGCGTATCACGAGGCAGGCCATGCGATTGTCGGCATGAACATGCCGAAGTGTGATCCGGTTTATAAGGCCACCATCATTCCGCGTGGCGGAGCCTTGGGGATGGTTGTGTCCTTGCCGGAAATGGACCGGCTGAACATGCACAAGGATGAAGGCAAGCAGAAAATCGCCATGACCATGGCGGGCAAGGCGGCTGAAATCATCAAGTACGGTGAAGAAGGCGTATCTTCGGGCCCGGCTGGGGACATTCAGCAGGCGAGCTCGCTTGCCCGCGCGATGGTAATGCGGTGGGGCATGTCCGACAAGATCGGCAATATTGACTACGCCGAGGCGCATGAAGGCTATCAAGGCAACACCGCAGGCTTTTCGGTCTCGGCTGAGACGAAAAAGCTGATCGAGCAAGAGGTGAAGGCCCTGATCGACGAAGGCTATGAGGTCGCACGCCGGGTGCTGCTGGACAAGGCTGAGGATTTTGAGCGTCTGGCCAAAGGCTTGTTGGAATATGAAACCCTGACGGGGGACGAAATTCACAAGGTCGTTGCCGGGCAGGCTTTGGGCAAGGATGACGACGCCACAAGCCCGCCATCCGGCGGCGGCACACCTTCCGGGGTGTCGATCCCCAAGACCAAATCCAAGGCCCCCAAAGCGGGCGGACTGGAGCCGGAGCCGCTGGCTTGAAACCTGCAGTACCAGACTGGAACCCCGAAACCTACGCAAGGTTTCGGGGTTTGCGTTTGCGACCCGCGCTGGATTTGTTGGCACAGGTGCCCAGTGTGCCGGATGGCGCGATCTATGATCTTGGCTGTGGAAATGGCGCTGCCGGAGAAGCCCTGACCACCCGATACCCGCGCCGGGTAGAAGGCGTCGATGCCTCGCCTTCGATGCTGGCCAAAGCGGGTGAGACGGGGTGCTACGCCGCGCTCCACGAGGCGGATATCTCGGACTGGTCTGTCAAAGATGCCTCGATGATCTTTTCCAACGCAGCCTTGCAATGGCTGCCGGACCACGCCCATCTGCTGCCGCGTCTGGCCGCCATGCTCGCACCGGGTGGTGTTATGGCCGTGCAAATGCCGCGCAATCATATGGCACCGTCGCATCGGTTTTTGCGTGACATTGCGGCGGCCATGTTCCCGGACCGTTTTAACTTTGCAAGCTACGAGGCTTCGGTGGCGACGGCTGCGGGCTATTGGCAACTGTTGGCTCCGATGGGCACAGTGCACGCATGGGAAACTGAATATATCCAGCACCTTGCCCCCACTCCAATCGGACACCCGGTGCGCGCGTTTACCGAAAGTACCGCAATGCGGCCTTTTGTCGAAAAGCTGACGACTGACGAAGAGTTGGCGTTTAGCGCCGCCTATGATGCCGCCCTTGGGGCGGCCTATCCGCTGCTGCCCGATGGTGCGGCGCTGTTCCCGTTCCGGCGGGTGTTCTTTACCCTGAAGGTCTGACCATGCCCGTTCTGAAACCCACCGATTATGTCGGGCATATAACGTGGCTTGGCATCGTCGCTGACCGGGACGCCGCGCTGGAAAGCAAAAGCCTGCCCAACCTGATGGCCCAGTTTGACGGCCCCGAGGGCGAGGCGCATGGCGGGCTGACCCGCCCGTCGTGCAGCCGCGTTCTTGCGCAATATCCGCGCAACACTGTCATCCGAAATACCCGGCAATTCTCGGTCATGGCGGCCGAAGATCTGGCGGCGATTGCCACCGCCATGGGGTTGGCCGCGCTAGACCCCGCGCTCATCGGGGCCACGATGGTGATCGACGGCATCCCCGATTTCAGCCATCTGCCGCCGTCCAGCCGACTGCAATCTGAAAGCGGCGCTACGCTGGTGGTCGATCTTGAGAACCGCCCCTGCATGCTGCCTGCCAAGCCGATTGAGACCCGCCATCCGGGTTATGGCGCCAGATTCAAACGGGCCGCAGAAGGGCGGCGCGGGGTAATGGCTTGGGTGGAACGTGAGGGGCTGTTTGCCCTTGGCCAAGAGGTGCGGCTTCACATCCCCGACCAACCGGTCTGGGCGCAGTTTGCCGACGCGCGCCGCGCCAAACCCGACCGCGCCAAAGACTGACGCCCGCAACGGGCAATACTTGTGGCGGAAAAGTCAGAAAAACTGCATGGAAGAACGTAATTCCCACTGTATCACTTCTGCAACGAAGTGCTTGCCCTTGGGGAGACGGACATGGCTTTCAAAACCGATATCGAAATTGCGCGCGAGGCGACCAAGAAGCCCATCATGGACATCGGGGCCAATCTTGGCATTCCGTCCGAACATCTGCTGCCTTACGGCCATGACAAGGCCAAAGTGGGACAGGCGTTTATCAAATCGCTGGCAGACAAGCCTGATGGCAAGCTGATCCTTGTGACAGCCATCAACCCCACGCCAGCGGGCGAGGGCAAGACCACAACCACCGTGGGTCTGGGTGACGGGCTGAACCGAATCGGAAAAAAGGCTGTGGTCTGTATCCGCGAGGCCAGCCTCGGCCCCAACTTCGGCATGAAAGGGGGGGCTGCGGGGGGCGGCTATTCCCAGATCGTGCCGATGGAGGAAATGAACCTGCATTTCACCGGCGATTTTCACGCCATCACCTCGGCGCATAACCTGCTGTCGGCGATGATCGACAACCACATCTACTGGGGCAATGAACTGGAAATCGACGAACGCCGGATCGTCTGGCGCCGGGTGATGGATATGAACGACCGCGCCTTGCGCGACACGGTGATCAACCTCGGCGGCATCTCAAACGGATTTCCACGCCAGACAGGGTTCGACATCACGGTCGCGTCTGAAGTGATGGCGATCCTGTGCCTGTCCAATGATCTGGCCGATCTTCAAAAGCGTCTGGGCGATATCGTGGTGGCCTATACGCGTGAGAAGAAGCCGATTTATTGCCGTGATATCAAGGCCGACGGCGCAATGACCGTGCTGTTGAAAGATGCGATGCAGCCCAATCTGGTGCAGACGCTGGAAAACAATCCGGCCTTCGTGCATGGCGGCCCTTTTGCCAACATCGCGCATGGCTGCAATTCGGTTATCGCGACCAAAACCGCGTTGAAACTGGGCGAGTATGTGGTGACCGAAGCCGGGTTCGGGGCCGATCTGGGGGCGGAAAAGTTTTTTGACATCAAATGCCGCAAGGCGGGGCTGAAGCCGTCAGCAGCGGTGATTGTCGCCACCGTGCGCGCGATGAAGATGAACGGCGGCGTCGCCAAGGCCGATCTGGGCACCGAAAATATCGATGCTGTGCGGCTGGGTTGCCCCAATCTTGGTCGCCATATCGGCAACGTCAAAGGCTTTGGCGTGCCGGTTGTAGTGGCGATCAACCATTTCTACAGCGACACCGAGGCCGAGATTGCCGCCGTGAAAGATTATGTGGCGCAGCAGGGGGCCGAAGCGATCGTGTGCAGGCATTGGGCACTTGGGTCCGCGGGGATAGAGGAGTTGGCGCATAAGGTGGTGCAACTGACAGAAGGGGCGTCAAACTTTGCGCCGCTGTACCCTGATGACATGCCGCTGTTTGCCAAGATTGAAACCATTGCCCGCCGCATCTACCACGCGGATGAGGTGGTGGCTGACCAAGCCATTCGCGATCAGCTTAAGACATGGGAGGCGGCGGGTTATGGCCATTTGCCGATCTGTATTGCGAAAACCCAATACAGCTTTACCACTGACCCGTCAGTGCGCGGGGCCCCCACAGGCCACAAAATCCCGGTGCGCGAAGTGCGACTTTCGGCTGGGGCGGGGTTCGTGGTGGCGATCTGCGGCGAGATCATGACAATGCCGGGTCTGCCTCGTGTGCCATCGGCAGAGGTGATCCGGCTGAACGCGGCGGGGCAGGTGGAGGGGCTGTTCTGACGCGTTGCCCTGCCCGGATGCCCGCGCTATGACGTGGCGATCCTGAACCGGGGGTGATGATGAAAACGCCGCAAGACTGCTCCAACATGGCCGAACTTCGTGTCGAAATTGACAGATTGGATGCCGAATTGGTGGCATTGTTTGCCGCGCGCGTGGCCTACATTGACCGTGCGGCAGCCATCAAGGAAGGCGCAGGTCTGCCCGCCCGCATCACGCCCCGGGTCGAGGAAGTGGTCGCCAATGTGCGGCGTCATGCGGCATCCCATGGTTTGCCGCCGGACAAGCTGGAAAAGCTGTGGCGCAAGCTGATCGACTGGTCGATCGAGCGGGAAGAAGCACATCTGGGGAAGGACGCCGAAGGGTGACGCATCATGGCAGACCGGGCGGGCGGTTGCTGGAATTGATCCTCGGCTTTGGATTGATTGCCGCGTCCATCTGCGTTGGAGTTGCCGTGATTGGGTTGAGTTTTGGTCTCTGTATTCTGGCGATATGGTCGGCTGGGCGATGGGGTTCTGGTTTCGTGGTGGCGCTGATGGGGGGCGTTGGTTGGTTAATCAAATTCTACTTCACGCCGATTTGGCGTGCAGTCTATTGGGTCTTGGCGGTGCTGTGGCGTCCGTATCTGAGGTACTATAAATACCAGCCGCACAGCTTGCGGCCTTTGATCGACAGGGAAGACTGACATGACGGCGACGGTGATTGACGGCAAGGTTTTCGCAGCGCGGGTGCGGGGCGAAGTGGGCCGCCATGTGGCGCGGCTGGTGGAAGAACGCGGCTTGCAACCTGGGCTGGCCGTGGTGCTGGTAGGGGAAGATGCGGCGTCGCAGGTCTATGTCCGCAACAAACACGCGTCGACCATCGAGGTCGGTATGGCCTCGTTTGAACACCGGCTGGATGCCACCACGTCTGAGGCCGATCTTCTGGCCCTGATCCAACGCTTGAACGCCGAACCCAAGGTGCATGGTATTCTGGTGCAACTGCCGCTGCCACGCCATCTGAATTCCGAACTGATCATCAACACCATTGACCCGGCCAAGGATGTAGACGGCTTTCACATCAGCAATGTGGGCCTGCTGGGCACCGGACAAAAGTCGATGGTGCCTTGTACGCCCTTGGGGTGCCTGATGATGCTGCGCGACCATCACGGGTCTTTGTCCGGCATGAATGCGGTTGTTGTGGGTCGGTCCAATATTGTGGGTAAACCGATGGCGCAGTTGCTGCTTGGCGACAGTTGCACGGTGACGATCGCGCACAGCCGCACCAAGGATCTGGCTGCCGTTTGCCGGGGGGCGGATATTCTTGTTGCAGCCGTGGGGCGGCCTGAGATGATCACCGGCGATTTTGTGAAACCCGGGGCCACGGTGATTGATGTGGGCATCAACCGGATCGAACGGGACGGCAAATCGAAACTGGTGGGCGACGTGCATTATGCCAGTGCCGCTGCTGTGGCAGGTGCGATAACCCCTGTGCCAGGCGGGGTGGGGCCTATGACGATTGCCTGCCTGTTGGCCAACACTTTGACGTCCTGTTGCCGCGCCAATGGTCTGCCCGAACCCGAGGGGTTGACCGCCTGACGGCTGATCGGCAATCCCTGATCGGGCCAACCCCTGTGTACGTGGACCACACCCATGCGCGTGGGTGTCTGAGAGGTCTGCATTTAAGATCAACCAGATTGGCAACTGATCAACCTGTGCACTGCGCGGTCTGGCAGAGGGGGCTGGTCACAGTCTTTTCGGCAATGGCGGTGTGTATCATGCGGACTTGTTTGCGTGACGTCAGAGCCGGCTGCCAACCCGGATAGGGCGGCTGTCGTTAGTTCATCAGATCCACCTCTGCTGAATCGCTTGCCACCCGAGGTGCGGGGGGCGTTGCAGGCGATATCGGTGCGCGATCACTCTGTTGATCTGCATACTCCGCATCCCGGTAAGCCGCGCCAACCGGGCCAAGCTGCAAGCACAGGGCCTGATCCGACAAATCCGGTTCAGGGCGACAGAAAGATGTGATCAATGCCCGCAGGGTCAGTCAGGATCACTTCGGCCAAGGGCGGGTTGGGCCCAAGAGGCATCAGAGGTTTGGCGTAACTGCGTGACATCCGGGCAAGGCTTCCAGCGTCCAGTGTGCGGATGGCAAACCCCATGCCCGCACCGCAGGCGGCCATCCGGCCCGATACAGACGACCCTTCGGTGCCAAAGGGCACCGCACAGCGGGTGCCATCGGTCAGGGTGACCGTCAGCCCATCGCGAGACAGACCGGCTCTGGCGGGGACTGCAGGGCCTTTGGCGTCTGCAACGGGCGTACAGGCCACCAGCGCCAGCAGCATAAGGGCTGCCCTCACAGCGGCCAAAGCAGCGGAATAAGGGCCGACGCCAGCAAGCCAGTGATGATATTCAGCGGGATACCGATTTTCATATAGTCCGAAAACCTGTAGCCGCCGGGGCCGTAAACCATCATGTTGGTCTGATACCCCACCGGAGTCGCAAAGGCGAGCGTGGCGGAAAACATCACCGTCACCGCAAACGGGCGCGGGTCCAGCCCCAAGGATGTGCCAAGGTGCATGGCGATTGGCGTGTAGATCACTGCCACCGCGTTGTTGGACAGAAACTCGGTCAGGATCAGCCCGAGGAAATAGATGCACAGGATCAACCAGAACGGTGACAACCCTTCCAACCAGGGCTTGGCACCCGTGACGATCAACCCAACGGCTCCGGTGTGATCCAACCCTTCGCCCACGGCCAACATGGCAAAAATCATTGCCAGCAAGCGGCCATCAATAAAGGAAAATGCTTCATCACTGTCGATGCAGCGGGTCAACAGGATCAC
>JANNNF010000547.1:0-18817 GCA_031398405.1 Rhodobacterales bacterium
TCATTCGTGACGCTTCGGGAACGATGCTCCTGAACCCGTCCGACGCGAAAATCGTCAAGAAATACATGCCCTACGACCGGTAAGGAAACCACACATGTCCCGCGTTAAATCCGGCGTCGTAACGCACGCCCGCCACCGCAAGGTGATCAAGAAAGCGGCTGGCTACTATGCCGCCCGTTCCACCAACTTCCGCACCGCGACTCAGGCCGTTGACAAGGCCCAGCAGTACGCCACGCGTGACCGTAAGACCCGCAAGCGCAACTTCCGTGCCCTGTGGATTCAGCGGATCAACGCGGCCGTGCGTCTGTTCGACATCGAGTTCACCTATTCGCGTTTCATCAACGGTCTGGCAAAAGCCGGCATCGAAGTGGACCGCAAGGTGCTGGCCGATTTGGCGGTGCATGAGCCCGACGCGTTCAACGCCATTGCAGCGCAGGCGAAAGCCGCGTTGGCGTAAGCCAAATTTCTGCGAAGAAATTTGCAAGATCGTTTGAACGATCTTGGCCCCGCCCCAACCGGCGGGGTTTTTCTTTGTGCGCCTTGCATGTGCCCCCTCGTCTGCGTTAGCACAGCCCTGCAAAACCGGAGTTACCCATGGACGCCGCCGCCACGCTCAAGGCCAAATACCTGACCGCCACAGCCAATGCCGTCGATGAGGCCGCACTGGAAGATGTTCGTCTGGCCGCTCTTGGCAAAAAGGGCGAAATCTCGGCGTTGATGGCAGGACTGGGCAAAATGGAACCCGAACAGCGCAAGGTCGCTGGTGCCATGTTGAACGTCTTGAAGGATGAGATCGACGCGGCCCTGCGTGCCAAGAAAGCGGCTTTGGGCGATGCTGCACTCGACGCGCGCCTGCGGTCTGAATGGCTGGATGTGACCCTGCCGGGCCGGCCTCGCCGTCAGGGCACCATCCATCCGGTCAGTCAGGTGATGGAAGAATTGACCGCCATTTTCGCCGATATGGGCTTTGCTGTGGCTGAAGGCCCGCAGGTCGAATCGGATTGGTTTAATTTTGACGCCTTGAACATCCCACCCGAACACCCTGCACGGCAGGAACATGATACTTTCTTCATGCACCGCGCTGATGGCGACGACCGCCCGCCCCATGTTCTGCGCACCCACACCAGCCCGGTGCAAATCCGCGCGATGACGGCACAAGGCGCCCCGATCCGGGTGATCGCCCCGGGCCGGGTTTACCGGATGGACATGGACCAGACCCACACCCCGATGTTCCACCTAGTCGAAGGCCTCGCCATCGACCGCAACATCAGCATGGCCAACCTGAAATGGGTGCTGGAGGAGTTTTGCCGGGCGTTTTTCGAGGTGCCTTCGGTCGAACTGCGGTTTCGCGCGTCGCACTTCCCATTCACCGAACCTTCGGCAGAGGTGGATATTCGCTGTTCCTGGGAAGGCGGCCAACTCAAGATCGGGCAGGGTGACAAGTGGATGGAGATTCTCGGCTCTGGCATGGTCCACCCCAAGGTTCTGGCGGCAGCAGGGGTCGATGCAACCCAGTGGCAAGGCTTTGCCTTTGGTATGGGGATTGACCGGATTGCCATGCTGAAATACGGCATCCCTGACCTGCGCGCTTTCTTTGAATCCGACCTTCGTTGGCTACGTCATTACGGGTTTGCCGCGCTGGATATGCCCGATCTGGCGGGCGGGCTTTCGGCATAGGCCATCGCTGCGTGGAAGGGATTTCCATTCACAGCGTACAACGCCGAACATTCGTCTCTTTTCCCCTGCCGGTGCTGGCAGGGGGTGAAAAAACGTTCCGAACTGGCTATGTTCGAGGGGTAACAGCCAACGAGGAACATCATGTCCGTCCGTATCAATGACATAGCCCCCGATTTCACCGCCGACAGCACGGCCGGGGTCATCCATTTCCACGACTGGCTGGACGGCAAATATGCCATCATTTTCAGCCACCCGCGCGATTTCACCCCCGTTTGCACCACCGAGTTCGGTGCGGTGGCGCAGCTGGCCGCGGAATGGGCCAAACGCGGCACCAAGGTCATCGGCGTGTCGGTGGATGGGGTGTCAGACCACGGCAAATGGCAGCGCGATATTGAGGCCTTCTCTGGCAGTCCAGCCGATTTCCCGATCATAGACGACACCAGCCTGACCGTCGCCAAAGCCTATGACATGCTGCCGGCCGAATACTATCTCCCCAGCGAAGGTCGCGCCCCCGCCCATACCGCCACTGTGCGCACCGTCTATATCATCGGGCCCGACAAGAAAGTGCGCCTGACCATGACCTATCCGATGAGCGTGGGCCGCAACTTTGCCGAGATTTTGCGGGCGCTGGATGCCGTGCAAGCCACCGATGGCGTGCCGATTGCGACGCCGGCCAATTGGGTTCCGGGACAGGACGTTATCGTGGCGCTGTCACTGAACAACGAACAGGCAGTGGCCAAGTTCGGCCCGCTGGATATTAAGCTGCCCTATCTGCGCTTCGCCAAGGCTCCCGTAAAAGCCTAATCTTCTGACAGCGCGTTCAACTGATGCCGGATGCGCCAATGCGGGGTGTCCTGCATCAGCTTTTCGGCCAAGGCACGGGCAAGGCGCAGATGCCCCTTCGTCCGTGCCCGTTCCAAAAGGTCGCTTTTCCAAGGCATCGACCCGTGCCGCGCCCGGAACAGTTGGGCAAAGCGCAGGGGTGTCAGACTGCCCGAAAGCGCTTCGGTGGACAGCGGCTTCAGGATTTTCATTTTTTGCAATGCGGGGGGCAATTTGTGCCCCAAATGCGGCATCGCCAGCGGCACCACGTTTGGCCCGATCAGGCGCGCCATATGAGCGGCATCCTGCGGTACATGTGGGTCATAGGCAATGTAGGCGCGGCCCGCAGCCTTGATCCCGTGCGCCGCATCGGCCCATGGCCCTGACCAATCGGTATGGGCGCGGGCTTGGCGATAGCGATTTTCAAACGGCGCGCGGGTCTGGCACAGAGTGCTTTGTGGGGCCATAGCGAACACCGTGCAGCCGGGTGACAGCGGCGCAAAAGCCAACGCGCCAAAGCCGCCCATGGATGATCCGTACATCGATACCGCGCCAAACCGACGGAAAAACCCGTCGTCGCGCAACCCTTCCAGCGCCACCCACAGCGGCAGATCGCGAAACCAGTCGTTGCGCTTGGCCATCACGCCCAGCACATCCCACCCCTGCGCCGCCAGAAATGTCTGCCCCCAAGGGCTGCGGTTTTCGGTGTCGCGCAGAGCGGCGAGGTTGTCAAACGTAACGACCAACCGCTCGCCCCGACCCGGCAACCACGACAGCGCGTGGTTGGGACGGTCCACGAACCAGCCGCCTGCAGCTGTCACGCGCTGGCGCTGATCGACAAAGGGATCTGACGTCAGGATGAGATGCCAAACCGGGCATCCCCCGACAGCGTGATGCCGGGCGTGTTGGTGCCGGGTCGCAAGGGTGGGCCATCGGCACCGCAGGCCGCCAGCACCAGAAGGCCCGCAATCAGGATCAGTTTGGTCATTGTGTTCCCCTTACGCTTTGCTCAGCGCCGCCTGCCACCGTGCGACCTGTGCGCGCACCTGATCGGGTGCTGTGCCACCATAGGACACCCGGCTGCGCACCGAGTTTTCCACACCGAGGACAGAATACACCTCTTGCGTGATACCACCATGCACCGAGATCATGTCCGCCAGAGACAGATCAGGCAGGTCGCATCCTTTGCGTTCCGCCAGCGCCACCAACGCGCCGGTCACATGATGCGCCTCGCGGAAGGGCAAGCCAAGAGCGCGCACGAGCCAGTCGGCCAGATCGGTGGCAGTGGAAAACCCGCTGGCGGCCGAGGTGGCCAGAACCTCGCGGTTTGCCGTCATGTCGCCCACCATGCCTGTCATGGCGGCCAGCGCCAGCATCAGGGTGTCGGCGGCGTCAAACACCTGTTCCTTGTCTTCCTGCATGTCCTTGGAATAGGTCAGCGCCAACCCCTTCATGATGGTAAACAGGGCCACCGTCGCCCCCAGAATCCGCCCCAGTTTGGCGCGCAGCAATTCCGCAGCATCCGGGTTCTTTTTCTGCGGCATGATGCTGCTGCCCGTCGTCCAGCGGTCGGACAGCCGGACAAAGCGGAACTGCGCGCTGGACCAGATCACCAGTTCCTCGGCAAAGCGTGACAGGTGCATGGCGCAGATGCTCGACGCCGCCAAAAACTCCAGCGCGAAATCACGGTCGCTGACCGAATCCAGTGAATTGGCTGTGGGCCGGTCAAACCCCAAGGCTTGAGCCGTCATATGCCGGTCAATCGGGAAAGACGTGCCTGCCAACGCTGCCGCCCCCAAGGGACACTCGTTCATCCGCGCGCGTGCATCCACGAACCGCGACCGATCCCGCGCCAGCATTTCGACGTACGCCATCATGTGATGGCCCCACGTCACCGGCTGTGCAGTCTGCAAATGGGTGAATCCCGGCATCACCCAATCCGCCCCTGCACTCGCTTGCGCGAGAAATGCCGTCATTAACGCGGTTATCCCCGAGATCGCCGCATCGCACTGATCGCGCACCCAAAGCCGGAAATCGACTGCCACCTGGTCGTTCCGACTGCGCGCCGTGTGCAGCCGACCCGCCGGCACCCCGATGAGATCTTTCAACCTAGCCTCTACGTTCATGTGGATGTCTTCCAGATCGGTGCGAAACTGAAACTTTCCGTCCCCAATCTCTGACAACACCGTGAGCAGGCCTTCCCCGATCGCCTCGGCATCGGTAGGGCTAAGGATACCTGTTGCGGCCAGCATCGCCGCATGGGCACGCGAACCCGCAATATCCTGCGCGTAAAGCCGCTGGTCGAACCCGATTGAGGCATTGATGGCCGTCATGATCGCGTCGGGACCAGAGGCAAAACGCCCGCCCCACATCTGGTTGGCGGCTTGGGGTTGGTCGGGTGCGATCATGGGGATGCGGCCTTGCGAGGGATGATGCGGAACACTTTTCTGATCGTATATGCGGCCTTGGCGCTTGGTGCAAACATGGCGGTGGCGGATGTCGCGGCCCTGCGGGCGGGCGACATGAAGAAACTGGCGATTCACTCTGAGGCTGTGCCGGTGCCCGCGGTTGGTCTGGTTGACGCCAGCGACGCGCCCCGTTCGCTGGACGAGTATAAAGGGAAATGGGTGGTTTTGAATTTCTGGGCCACCTGGTGCGCGCCCTGCCGCAAGGAGATGCCCTCGCTCGACCGGCTGCAAGCAGCGATGCCTGAAATTGCCGTAGTGCCCGTCGCCACCGGCCGAAACGCGGTCGAAGGGATCGAACGCTTCTACAGCGAGGCCGGGATTACCAATCTGCCCCTCCTCCGCGACCCCCAAACCGACCTTGCACGCGGCATGGGCGTGCTTGGCCTGCCCGCCACTGTGATCCTGAACCCAGATGGGGCTGAAGTCGCCCGCCTGATCGGCGATGCCGAGTGGGACTCGGCGGATGCGCAGGCCGTGTTGCGCGGGTTTATTGCGGGGGAATAAAGCGGACCGCCCCTACAGGTCAAACGTTGCAAACACCGGCGCATGGTCAGAGGGCTGTATCCACCCCCGCACGTCACGCATGATGCGGCTGCTGTGCGCGGCAGACGCAATGTCGGGCGTGGCCCAGATATGGTCCAACCGACGCCCCTTGTCGGCGGCGTTCCAGTCGGCGGCACGGTAGCTCCACCAGCTGTACAGCTTGCCGGTGGGAATATCGTTGCGGGTCACGTCGACCCAAGCCCCTGATTCCATCGCCGTGTTGAAATGATCCACCTCGATCGGGGTGTGTGACACGATCTTCAGCAGTGCCTTGTGGTCCCACACGTCATCTTCGCGGGGGGCTATGTTCAAATCGCCGACCAGAATGGCGCGGTCGGGTTTTTCCCAGTGAAACCAGTCCCGCATTTCGGTCAAGAAATCCAGCTTCTGGGCGAACTTCACATTCAGCGCGCGATCAGGAATATCGCCGCCCGCCGGGATATAGCAGTTGTGAATGGTCACACCGTTTTCCAGCCGCGCCGCCACATGCCGCGCATGGCCCAGTTGCGCGAAATCGCGGTCGCCGGCATCGACGATCGGCAGCTTGGACAGGATCGCCACGCCGTTATAGCCCTTTTGTCCCCGCGCCACCATATAACGGTAGCCTAGCGCCCGAAATTGCTCGACCGGTATGTTTTCAACCGGACTTTTACATTCTTGCAAACACAGAATATCGGGGGCCTCATCGCCAAGCAGCCGCGCCACAAGCCCTTCGCGCAGACGAACAGAATTGATGTTCCAGGTGGCGAGGGTGAAGGGCATGGCTGACTCCGGGTTATGCGGGCGCAGTTTAAGCACGTGCCGCGAGCACAACCACAGAAAAGTCCGACCAAACGACCTGATCTTTGCGCAAAAAGAGGCCGGGCACACGGCCCGGCCAGGTCCAACAGGGAGGTGCCGCGCCATAACCCCGACGCGACAAGGGGAACTGTTGGCATTACGCCATGAAAATATCCTATAGGTTGCAATCCTGGCAACAATAAGACCTTAGGCCACCAGCCGATATCCGCCGCTCTCTGTGACCAAAATGCGCGCATTCGACGGGTCGGGCTCGATTTTTTGGCGCAACCTGTAGATGTGTGTCTCCAACGTATGGGTCGTCACGCCAGCGTTATAGCCCCAAACCTCATGCAGCAACACATCGCGGGCCACAACGCCTTGTTGGGCACGGTACAGATACTTCAAGATGTTGGTTTCTTTCTCAGTCAGCCTGATCTTCTTTTCCTTCTCGTCCAGCAGCATTTTCTGCGCGGGTTTGAAGGTATAAGGCCCCATCTGGAAGATCGCGTCTTCGGACTGCTCGTGCGTGCGCAACTGTGCTCGGATACGCGCCAATAGCACCGGGAACTTGAATGGCTTGGTCACATAATCATTCGCGCCCGCATCCAGACCCAAAATAGTGTCGGCATCCGAATCATGGCCGGTCAGCATCAGGATTGGGCATTTCACACCAGCTTTGCGCATCCGCCGGCAGAGTTCGCGGCCGTCGGTATCGGGCAGGCCCACATCGAGAATCACCAGATCGTAGATTGCGGCTTTCGCCCTCTCCATTCCCTCGGCCCCGGTGGCCGCCTCGAACACGTCGAAGTCTTCGGTCATCACCAGCTGTTCGCTCAGCGCTTCGCGCAGATCGTCATCGTCATCCACCAGAAGTATTTTGCGAAGTTGGGCCATGGAAGCCTCCGTTGCTGTCTTGATTACACATGCGCGCCCCCTTGTGGTCTGACAAGATTTGCAACGGTGCGGTCACGCGGTCGTGTCGGTTGCCGGCGGTATGTTTCAATTTCTGCCACTGGGGGCTAAAAGAGCCTATGACACTTGGCCCCACCCTTGTTGAACGGCTGTCCCGCGCGCGGGGCGATTTGCGCATGGGGGTGCCTGTGGTCCTGACCGGGGCTGGGCAAGCCGCCCTTGTGGTCGCGGTAGAGGCGCTGGATGCGATCCGACTCGATGCGCTGCGCGCTTGCGGTGTGCCCGAACTGGTGCTGACAGCACGGCGGGCAGAAACGCTGAAAGCGCGCGCCTATGACGGTGATCTGGCGCGGATCGCAGTGCCACCTCATGCCGATGTGGCTTGGGTGCGCGCGCTGGCCGACCCGGTGGATGATTTGCGAATGCCGATGAAAGGCCCGCTGCGGTCTTTGCGGGACGGGGGGGCCGATTTGCACCGCCTTGCCGTCGCGCTGACGAAATCGGCGCAACTGCTGCCCGCCGTGCTGCTGGTGCCAATTGGCGATGCGCTGCGGGTTGCCGCCGAAAATGGGTTGACCCTGCTGACGGAATCAGAGGCCGCGCCCGAGATCGCCCGCCTGTCACCACTGGCCGAGGTGGTATCCGCCCGCTTGCCGATCGTGGCGTCAGATGCGGGGCGGGTGCATATCTTCCGCCCTGCCGATGGTCAGGCCGAACACTACGCTATAGAGATTGGCCGCCCAGACCGCCATGCCCCGGTGTTGGCCCGGTTGCACTCGGCCTGTTTCACCGGCGATGTGTTGGGGTCGTTGAAATGCGACTGCGGCCCGCAGTTGCGCTCTGCATTGGCGCAGATGGGGCGCGAAGGTTCGGGGGTTTTGCTGTACCTGAACCAAGAAGGGCGGGGGATCGGGCTGGCCAACAAGATGCGCGCCTATTCCCTGCAGGATCAGGGGTTTGACACGGTAGAGGCCAACCACCGGCTGGGGTTTGAGGATGACGAGCGCGATTTCCGCATCGGGGCCGACATCCTGCGCCGCATGGGGTTTTCAAGTGTGCGGCTGATGACCAATAACCCGCGCAAGCTGGCAATGATGGCGGGCTGCGGGCTGACCGTGACTGAACGGGTGCCGCTGCATGTGGGGGAAACGGCGCAGAATGCGGCTTATCTCGCAACCAAGGCCGCCAAATCGGGGCATCTGAAATGAAGCCCGCTGATATTGTCGTCACTCGCACCCATGCGCGGTTCCTGAACCGTCGCTTCCCCTGCTCCATCGGTCGTGGCGGTCTGACCAATCGCAAACGGGAAGGCGACGGGGCGACGCCGATTGGTGTTCACGGGATCGTCGGCATGCTGTATCGCCCCGACCGCATGGCAAAACCCGCCGATTGGGCCAAACCCTTTGGCCCGATGGACCTGTGGTCCGACGACCCCCGCGACCCCGACTACAACTTGATGGTGCGCACGCCGCACCAATTTCGCCATGAACGTCTGACGCGGTCTGATCCACAATATGACCTGATCCTGATCACCGACTGGAACTGGCCACAGTCGGTGCCGGGGCGCGGCTCGGCCATTTTCTTGCACGCGTGGCGCGCGCCGCATCACCCGACGGCGGGCTGCATTGCCTTCAGCGCCCGTGATCTGAAATGGATTGCCCCCCGCATCCGCCACGACACCCGGCTGATCATTCAGCCCTGAAACCCCTTCCCAAAACGCTTTGGACAGCATAATCTGCGCCAAACTCGGGGGGAAACCATGGCCAAAACGCCGTCCACTGCAGATGATCAGATATTCGATCTGCGGCTCGCGCGCTCTGCCCCCGATCTGTGGCCGATGCTGGACGCGCTGTATGGGAACCGTCCCGATTACCCCCAGTTCCGCAAATCTCTGCTGAAAATTCTGCGCAAAGGCTGGGCCGACCGCGCTTCGGATTTGAAATTGCTGGACCTGAAACGTGATCTGGAACCCGACTGGTTTCAACGCCCTGATATGGCGGGCTATGTCTTCTACATCGACCGCTTCAACGATACCCTGCAAGGCGTTTTGGACCGGCTGGAATATCTGACCGACCTTGGCATCACCTACGTGCATTTCATGCCCTGCCTGAAACCGCGCCCGGGCGACAGCGACGGCGGCTATTCGGTAATGGATTATCGTCAGATCAACCCGGCTTTCGGCACAATGGCAGATTTTGAGGCTGTCACCGCCGCTCTGCGCGCCCGTGGTATTTCCGTCTGCATCGACCTTGTGCTGAACCACACTGCCAAGGAACACGTTTGGGCCAAAAAGGCCGCCAAAGGCGACACCGCCCATCAGGACATGTACCTGATGTACGACACGCCCGATCTGCCCGACCGTTATTCCCAAACGCTGGTAGAGGTGTTCCCCGACAATGCCCCCGGAAATTTTACCCACTACCCCGCCTTTGGCAAATGGGTCTGGACCACGTTTAACGAGCACCAATGGGATCTGAACTGGGCCAACCCGGCGGTTTTCCTCGAAATCACCGCGATCATGCTGCATCTGGCAAACCGTGGGGTGGATGTGCTGCGGCTGGATGCGGTGGCTTTCATGTGGAAACGCATGGGCACGCGCTGCCAGTCCGAACCCGAGGTGCATATGCTGCTGCAAGCCTTGCGCGCGTGCAGTCGCATCTCCAGCCCTGCCGTGCTGCATCTGGAGGAGGCGATTGTCGCGCCCGCTGAGATGCTGCCTTACCTTGGGCGCGGGCGGCATGACGGGCGCGAAGGCAACCTGGCCTACCACAACAGCCTGATGGTGCAGTTCTGGTCCTCGCTCGCCACCCGCGACACCCGGTTGATGACGCATGTACTGTCCACCCATTTCCCCGACCGGTTGGCCAATGCGACCTATGCCACCTATATCCGCTGCCATGACGATATCGGCTGGGCGATCACCGATGAGGATGCCGCCGCCTTGGGCGCATCCGGCCATGGCCACCGGGTGTTCCTGTCAGATTTCTACGAAGGCATCTTTCCCGGCAGTTTTGCCAGCGGCGCGCTGTTTCAGGTGAACGAGGCCACGGGCGACAAACGGATTTCCGGCACCTTCGCCAGCCTTGCGGGGATGGAGAAAGCCAAGGACGCGGCCGACCAAGACGTTGTCGTACAGCGCATCTTGATGGGCCATGCGCTGATTGCATCGTTTGGCGGCATTCCCTTGATCTATATGGGCGATGAACTGGCGCTGACGAATGACCACGGCTATCTGGACGTGGCAGAGCGCGCGCATGACAGCCGCTGGATTCACCGCCCGCAGATGGATTGGGCGGTGGCAGACGCGCGGCATGACGGACTGACGCCAGCCTCGCAAGTGTTCCTTGGCGTGCAGCATATTCTGGCGCGGCGGCGCGACACGCCTGCCTTGCACGCGGCCCACCCGTTGCGGGTGTTGGCTTGTGATGTGCCGGGGCTGTTCGCCTTTGTGCATCTCGCCCCGACCGGGCCGCTGCTTTGCGTCTTCAATTTTACCGAACACTGGACTAGCCTACCCGAGTCCTTTGCCCGCGCCCATGGCGTCAGCCAGATGCACGACGCACTGTCAGACCGACCGGTACAAACCTATGACGGGCGCATCCCTTTGCCGCCCTATGCGCGGGTCTGGTTAAGGTAAACTATGGCGTTACACCAAACCCCGCGCGCCAAAGATGGCGCTGCCGACGCGAATGTGGGTGGCCCCGTGGGCAATCGCGGCCTCAAAATCGCTGCTCATCCCCATCGACAGACCCGCCAACCCGTTCCGCACTGCCATCGCGGCCAACATGGCGAAATGGGGGGCCGGGTCTGCACCATCTGGCGGAATGCACATCAAGCCCACAGGCGATAAATCCATGCCCCGGCAACTGGCCAGAAACGTGTCCAGATCCTCGGGCAAAACACCCGCCTTTTGCGGCTCGGCCCCGGTATTCACCTGAATGAACAGATCAGGACAGGCCCCCCGCGTTTGCGCCAGTTGCGCCAATTTCGTAGCAAGGGACGGGCGGTCAACGGTATGGATCGCGTCGAACAGATCAACCGCAACCTTGGCTTTGTTGGTTTGCAAGGGCCCGATCATATGCACAGCAACCGTGCCGAACTGGCTGCGAAAGCCCGGCCATTTTGCGGCGGCTTCCTGAACATAGTTTTCCCCGAACACCCGGTGTCCCTCAGCCAACACCGCGGCAACCCGGTCTTCCGGCTGCACTTTGGATACGGCAATCAATTGCACCGACCCGGGGCTTCGGCCAACGGCGGCCAAGGCATCGGTGATCCGGGTGGTGATCAGGCTCAACGACATTGGCAACGCCTCCATATGTGGAATGACACCTCGCAAAAGAAAAGAGCGGGCACAAGGCCCGCTCTTTCCGCAATCGTTTGATCGGTTAGATCAGAACGAGAACTTCACGCCGATGTCACCGATGGTGTCACGGGTGTACCCACGCTGGATCGAACCAGCCAAGGTCGCGCCGCCGAGATCGTAGTCTGCGCCGATACCGTAGGCAGTGCTGGTGTTGCCAACAACATCGCCGCCGCCGGCGAGAGTGCCGTCGTTGGTCGAGACATAAGCACGGGCAGTGATCGCGCCGAAGGTGTAGTTACCATACAGCACAACGGTTTTGCCGTTATCGCCAGCGCCTGCACCGTTGGTGTCGCCGTTGTCCATGTAGCTCAGGCCGACAGTGCCGACGTCCGAGAACTTGTAAGCAGCGCCGATGAAGTACACGTCATTGTTTTCAATGAACGCTGCGTTCTGGGCAGCAGCAGCAGCAACCGTGAACTGACCGGTGGTGTAGTCAGCCGAGATGCTGCTTTCGATTTCGTCGTTGGTGCCCGGCAGAGCATCAGCCGTCAGAGTCTGGTCTGGGTCAACAGCCGACACGCGGACGTTGAACGAGTCGATTGCGTAGGAGAAGAAGATACCTACACGGTTCAACTGGTAAGGACCGGACGAGAACGAAGCGTAATTGCCGCCAGCAGCGTAGGGCGTACCGAACGAGCTGCCGATGTAACCTACTTCAGGATCGTACATCAGAGCAACCGAGTCGTACGCGGTGTCAACGTTGCCGACCTGCAGGGTCATGCCGTTGTACTTGGCGAACACCTGCGCTGGGCTCAGACGAGCACCGTTTGCGCCGGCATAACCCGAGCCTTCAGTGTTTTGCATACGGATACGACCACCGAAGGTCACGCCCGACTCGGTCTCAACCGAAGCATCGATGTTGACGCGCAGGCGGTAGGAGATCGAAGTTTTCGAAGTGCCCGGACCCACGATGGAGTTGTCATAGACCAAACCGAAACGGCCCGAACCCGACAGGGTTACTTCAGCAGCGGCAACGCCAGCGGTCGCAACCAGCAGAGCGGTAGAAAGAAGAATCTTTTTCATCATTTCCCTCGTGTATCAAAGGTGCTGCCCAACTCGGGGGACTCCGAACTGGGTATGACGCTATTTCACCCTTTGACCGTGTGATTGCAACGTGATCCGGCCCCGGCGGCCCAAAGACGAAACTGATGGTGCAGCTTTGCCACAGTGATCCGGGCGGGCTGGTTTTTGCAGCAAAGCTCCACTGGGACTGCTCTCTCTATACATAGCAAAAAGCCTTGGCACGCCCCAAGCCCTAAGCTAGACAGCAAAGATATCGTATGTGAGGGACCGGATGATCATTGCTCGGGTTGCGCGGATTGCCCTGCTTGGCGGCCTTTTGGTGTCGCTTGCTGCCTGCGGCGGTTTTGGCGGAGGCAGCCTTTTTGGCGGTCGCAAATCACCACGTCCGGAAAACGTGCCCGATCCCAGCGTGCTTGCCGCTCAGGAACGTGTGGCGGGCCGCGAAGGCGACCGCAACCAGAACTCGATCTGGGATTTGTTTTCAAACGCGCCGGATCCAAACACGGCGGTCGAGGTGAACAAATACCTCTGGCAAGCCTCACTTGAGACGCTGAATTTTCTGCCCATCGAATCGGTTGATCCGTTCACTGGCGTGATCGTGACCGGCTATGGCACCCCGCCCGGATCGGGCCGCGCCTACCGCGCCACGATCTATGTGCAAGATCCTGCGCTGGATGCCCGCAGCCTGAAGGTCGCGCTGCAAACGCGCGGCGGTGGCCCGGTGTCTACAGAAACCTCTCGTGCGGTGGAGGACGCGATCCTGACCCGCGCGCGCCAGTTGCGTATACGCGACAGCAAGCTTTAGGGGCGCATCCCGCGCTTACCCCCGGGGCGCTGCGCCGGAATACTTTCGAAAGAGCAAGCCCTTGGGTGGCTGGTGCTGGACCCGGCGCTTGGCTTTGTGTAACTCCGTCCGCACAGAACAAAGAGGCCGGATATGTCGCGCTATGACCCCAAGCTCATCGAACCGAAATGGCAAGCCGCCTGGGATGCCGCAGGGGCCTTCACCGCGACGCGCGATCCGGCCAAGTCCAAGTACTATGTGCTGGAAATGTTCCCCTATCCGTCGGGGCGCATCCACATGGGCCATGTGCGCAACTACACCATGGGCGACGTGGTGGCCCGCTATAAATCCTCTTGCGGTTTCAGTGTCTTGCACCCGATGGGCTGGGATGCCTTTGGCATGCCGGCCGAAAACGCGGCGATGGAACGCGGCGGCCACCCCAAGGACTGGACCTATTCCAACATCGCCGACATGCGCGCGCAAATGCTGCCCTTGGGATTGAGCATCGATTGGAGCCGCGAGTTTGCCACTTGCGATCCGGAGTATTACGGCCAGCAGCAAAGCATGTTCATCGATATGATGGCGGCAGGGTTGGTGTACCGCAAGGCGGCGGTGGTGAACTGGGACCCGGTCGATATGACCGTACTGGCCAATGAACAGGTGATCGACGGGCGGGGCTGGCGGTCGAACGCGCCGGTAGAACGGCGCGAGCTGACCCAATGGTTCTTTAAGATCAGCGATTATTCCGGCGAACTGCTTGCCGCACTGGACGGTCTGAAGGACTGGCCAGAAAAGGTACGCCTGATGCAGGCAAACTGGATCGGCCAGTCGCGTGGATTGCAGTTTGCCTTCACCACCCACGGCGCGCCGGCTGGCTTTGACAGGCTCGAAGTCTATACCACCCGCCCCGACACACTGCTGGGCGCGTCCTTCGCGGCGATCTCGCCCGATCACCCCTTGGCCAAGCATCTGGAACGCCACGACCCGGCGGTGGCCGAATTTGTCGCGGAATGTCGCCGGGTTGGAACGTCAGCCGAGGCGCTGGAAACTGCGGAAAAGAAGGGCATGGATACCGACATCCGCGTGCTGCATCCCTTTGATAACGACATCGAACTGCCTGTCTACATCGCCAATTTCATCTTGATGGACTATGGCACCGGGGCCATTTTTGGCTGCCCCGCGCATGACGCCCGCGACTTTGAATTTGCCACCAAATACGGGCTGCCGATCCCATCGGTGTTCGTGGCCGAGGATGCGGAAGACGCCCCGCTGACCGAGGCCTATGTGCCGATGAAGTCTGAGCGTGTCCGTTATATCCGCGGCTTTGCCGGGGATGACGTGCAGACCGGGGATGCCGCCGTTGCTGCCGCGATTGCCCTGTGCGAGGCGAACGGGGTGGGGCACGGTGTGACCAACTACCGCCTGCGCGACTGGGGCATTTCCCGCCAGCGTTATTGGGGTTGCCCTATCCCGGTGGTGCATTGCGAGGCCTGTGGTGTGGTGCCCGAGGCCAAGGAAAACCTGCCGGTTGAATTGCCCTATGACGTGACCTTTGACATTCCCGGCAACCCGCTGGACCGCCACCCGACTTGGCGCAATTGCAGCTGCCCAAAATGTGGTGCTGCCGCACGGCGCGAGACGGACACCATGGACACGTTCATGGACTCGTCGTGGTATTACGCCCGCTTCACCTCGCCCCATGCCGTCACTCCGACTGATGCCGACGATGCCGCCTACTGGATGAACGTCGATCAATACATCGGCGGCATCGAGCATGCGATTCTGCACCTGCTGTATTCGCGCTTCTTTGCCCGGGCGATGCACAAGACCGGGCATTTGCCTGCCAGCGCCATTGAGCCGTTCAACGCCCTGTTCACCCAAGGCATGGTGACGCATGAGATTTACAAAACGACCGACGCCAATGGCCGACCTGTGTATCATCTGCCCGAAGATGTGACCAATGGACTGCTGGCTGATGGCACAATGGTGGACATCATCCCTTCCGCCAAAATGTCGAAATCCAAGAAGAACGTCGTGGACCCGATGAATATCATCGCGGCTTTCGGCGCGGATACCGCGCGTTGGTTTGTGCTGTCGGACTCGCCACCCGAACGCGATGTGGAGTGGACGGCGAGCGGGGCCGAGGCGTCATACAAACACCTCGCCAGGGTCTGGACGCTTTGCGCCCGGATTGGCGAAATGCCCGCCGACCATATCGGCGTCGGTGACGATGACCTTTTGCGCGCAACCGCCCGTGCGGTGGCCGAAGTGACGGTGGCGATTGACGGTTTCGCCTTCAACAAGGCCATCGCCAAGCTCTATGAATTCACCAACACCCTGAGCCGAGCCAACGCCTCTACCCCCACGATGAAGCACGCCATTCGCACTCTCGCGCAATTGATGCAACCGATGACGCCACATATCGCCGAGTCGATCTGGACCTATCAGGGCGGACTGGGCTTGTGTGCGCAGGCTCCATGGCCGGTGGCCGACCCAGCCCTGCTGGTGCAGGACACGGTGATCCTGCCGATCCAGATCAACGGCAAACGCCGGGCCGAAATCTCTGTTCCCGCCGATATGGTGGCGGCAGAGGTTGAAAAGATTGCGCTCGCGAACGAGGATGTGATCAAGTTCCTTGCAGGTCAACCTGTGAAGAAACTGATCGTCGTGCCGGGGCGTATCGACAATGTCGTCGTTTAACCGTCGTATATTCCTGTTGCTGGCCGTGCCCTTGGCGGCTTGCACCTTCACGCCCGCTTATGCTCCGGGCGGGCCCGCGACCAAATTGCTTAATCAGGTGCGGGTTGATGATCCGTCTGACAAAAACGCCTTTGATCTGGTCGAACGGCTAGAAGAACGTCTGGGCCGCCCAGATGCCGCCCGCTACGGGCTGGCCTACAGCATCCGCACCGATCCGGTCGGGGTCGGCATCACCAGCGAAAGCACGATCACCCGCTATAACTTGACCGGCGCAATCGATTGGACCCTGTCGGATATCACCACCGGCGCTCGGCTTTCGGGCGGCACGGTGAACAGCTTTACGTCTTACACGGCGACTGGATCGACCGTTGCCGGATTGGCAGCCGAGGAAGACGCGGCCTATCGTCTGATGCGCCTGCTGGCCGACCAGATCGTGACCCGCCTGATCGCCACATCGGCCAGCTTTCCATGATCCTGAAGGGGATTGAGGCCACCCGGTATTTTGCGAAGCCCGATCCCACCAAGACCGGATTGCTGATCTTTGGCGCAGACCCGATGCGCGTGGCGTTGAAACGCGCGCAGGTGATCGCCGCCCTGATCGGCCCGGACGGCGCGACAGAGATGCGCCTGACCCGGATTTCAGCGGGTGAGTTGCGCAAGGATGCCAGCTTGTTGCTGGACGCCATCAAATCCGCCGGGTTTTTCCCCGGCCCACGTGTGGCCTTTGTCGAAGACGCAACCGATGGGCTGGTGCCAACCATCTTGATCGCCCTGAAAGACTGGCGCCCCGGCGATGCGAGCATTATCGTGACGGCGGGGGGGCTGACCGCGAAATCCACGCTTAAAACCCTGTTCGAAAAGCACCCCGCGGCGTTCTGCGCAGGCCTGTATGACGAACCGCCCAGTCGTGAGGAGATTGAGGACGCGCTGAAAACCGCAGGACTGATCCAGATCGACTCTGCCGCCCTCGCCGACCTGAACATCCTTGCGCGCAGCCTTGACCCCGGTGATTTCCGGCAAATGCTTGAAAAGATTGCGCTCTATAAATGGGGTGATACCACCCCCCTGATGCCCGCCGATGTGGCCGCCATGGCACCTGCGACCATTGAGGCCGAGGTGGATGATCTGATCCATGCCGCCGCCGACAACAATGCGGCCGCGATCGGCCCGCTGGTGCGCCGTCTGGAAGGGCAGGGGATGGCCCCCGTCACTGTCTGCATCTCTGCGCTGCGCCATTTCAAGGCCCTGCACATCGCCGCTTGTGATAGTGGCGGCGTGTCGGCGGGTCTGATGAAGGCGCGCGTTTTCGGCCCAAGGCGCGATCAGATGCAGCGGCAGGCGGGCAGTTGGGGCCGCCCGTCCTTGGAAACCGCCCTTGGCCTCTTGGTCGAAACCGACCTGAATCTGCGTTCCACCTCGCGCGCCCCCGGCATGGCGGTGATGGAACGCGCGCTGATCCGTCTTGCGATGATGAAAAGGTAGACTGCGATGTATACCATCATTGGTACCCCGCGCACCCGCACCCTGCGCGTATTGTGGCTGCTAGAGGAGATGGGCCTGCCCTACACCCACCACCCCGCCGCCCCCCACGCGCCCGAGGTACTTAGCCATAACCCGGCGGGCAAAGTGCCGATTCTGCTGACCGGTGACGTGACGATCACCGATTCGACCGCGATCCTGACCTACCTTGCCGATCACCACGCGCAGTTCACCGCCCCTCCCGGCACCTTGGCCCGCGCGCAGCAAGACAGTCTGACCCAGTTCCTGCTGGACGAAATCGAAGGCCCGCTCTGGATGGCCGCGCGCCACAGCTTTGTCCTGCCCGCCGAGCAGCGGATGCCGGAAATCAAGAGCTCGCTGAAATGGGAATACGCCCGCAGCCTGACCCGTCTTGCCGCCCGCCTGCAAGGCCCGTTTCTGCTGGGCGACGCCCCCACCATCCCCGATATTATTGCCACCCATTGCCTGCTCTGGGCCGGGTTGTCCAAATTCCCTGCCACTGAAGGCTCTCTTGCCGACTACCAATCGCGCATGACAGGCCGCCCCGCCCTTGCCCGCGCGATGGCCCGCGAATGACCGCCGCCCAGACTCCGATTGAGGCTTTTCTCGCTCCTTTGGCCAAACTGGCGCTCAAACAGCCCGAGATTGAAGGTTTGGTATTCTGGGGCGACGCAAACGGTTGGGACACCACCCCGACCGAGGCGCTCGAATCCGAAGAATTCGCCTTTTACGCGGAGGGCCTGCTGCTGGAAGGCTTCCGCATGGTGTGGGAAATAGCCGCCATGGCCGAAACCCCGAACGACCCCGATCATATCCGCCTCTTGTTCTGGCAAGACATCGCGCCCATACCTCCGGCCCCGCGCCCTGCATGGGTCACAATCACCCGCGCTGAATGGACCCCAAAATGATTTATGATAGCCTGCACGATGCCTGCGCCGCCCTTGGCACTCGGCTGTTTACCGTGACCACGCAAGACGCAGCGGCCGGCCTTGCCCGCCGTGCCTATACCTCGCACCCCGTCGAATACCCGGTGTCGGGCACCAAACCGCTGACCCGTGACGGCTGGTATGATCATTGCATCACCGGCCGCCAAACCTTTATCGCCAACACGACGCCCGAATTTGCCCGCTATTTCTTTGATCATGCGCTGATCACCTCGCTTGGCCTTGGGTCGTGCATCAACATACCGATATTTACCCAAGCTGAGGTGCTAGGCACCGTCAATCTGCTGGCCGAGGAACACCA
>JANNNF010000003.1:0-4551 GCA_031398405.1 Rhodobacterales bacterium
GCCCAGATCATGCGGATGGATTGGTCAGTGTCGGCCCATGCCAAGGATATCTGGACCTCGCCGGATTGGGAGTTGGCGGGAAAACTCGCGCGGGCGAAATGGGCCGTGACCTGCACGGAAAGCGGGCACAAGCACCTGCAATTCCTCGCCACCGACCCGGCCCGCGTCCACCTCAGCTATCACGGCCTGAACCTTGACCGCTTTCCCCCATTCACCGGGGATCGCGGCTCGCGGGACGGGTCGCGTGCCGACGGTCCGGTGCGGATTGTATCTGTAGGGCGTGCGGTGCCGAAAAAGGGCTATGACGTGCTGTTGCACGCCTTGGCCCGGTTG
This sequence comes from Rhodobacterales bacterium, assembly GCA_031398405.1. Lineage (GTDB taxonomy): Bacteria > Pseudomonadota > Alphaproteobacteria > Rhodobacterales > Rhodobacteraceae > JANNNF01. The sequence goes on from JANNNF010000003.1 coordinate 334, forward strand.
CCGAAAGGTTTGCAGTGGCGGCTCGATCATTTGGGCGGCGGCGACAAGACCGGCTTGCAGGCGCTCGTAGGCAGGCTGGGTTTGGCGGACCGCATCACATGGCATGGCTCGGTCGATCAGGCGCAGGTGCTGGCCGCCTATGCTGCGTCTGACCTGTTCGCGCTGGCCTGCCGCATCACCCCCGATGGTGACCGGGATGGTTTGCCGAATGTGCTGGTCGAGGCCGCGTCACAATCACTTGCCTGCGTGACCACAAATATATCGGGCATCCCGGAACTGTTCCGCGATGGCCACAACGGCTGGCTGGTGCCGCCCGATGATCCGGCGGCACTGGCGGTGGCGCTGCAGCAGGCGATTACCCGGCCTGACTTGCGCCACGTCCGTGGTGCGCAGGCCGCAGCACAGGTGCGGGCTACATTGGATTTTCACACATCGGTGGCGCAACTGGCCGCGCTGTTCAGGGGGGCCGCATGACTGCGCCAAAGGTAATGTTCTATGTCCAGCATCTGCTGGGCATCGGCCATTTGGCCCGCGCCAGCCGCGTCGCCCGCGCGATGATCGCGCGCGGCATGACGGTTACGCTGGTCACGGGCGGGATGCCGGTTCCGGGCTTTCCGGGGGATGATATTCCGCATGTCGCCCTGCCGCCGATTGCCGTGCGCGATGGCGCATTCAAGGGGCTGGTCACGGCAGATGGCATCCCCGCGGATGCCGCGTTTCTGGCGGCCCGTACCGCCTTGCTTCTGGACACCTACCACCGTCTGCAACCCGATCTCGTGATGGTTGAGGCGTTCCCCTTTGGTCGCCGCCAAGTGCGCTTCGAACTGCTGCCGTTGATCGACGCGATTGAAGCCACCCCCTTGCGCCCGCTGCTGGTGTCGTCCTTACGCGATATCTTGCAACGCCATGGCCGCCCGGACCGCGATATGGAAACGGTGGATCAGGTCCGCAATCATTTCGATCTGGTGCTGGTACATGGCGACCCTACGTTCGCAGCCCTTGGCGACAGCTTTCCCTATGCCGATCTCATTGCCGACAAGGTGGCCTATTCCGGCCTCGTCGTGCCCAATCCGCCCCCGAGTGCTGTCGAGAATTTTGACGTTCTGGTATCGGCAGGCGGGGGCGCTGTGGCGCGCGATCTGGTGACAACGGCGGTGGCGGCAGCGGCGATGATGCCCGACCTTGCCCGCTGGTGCGTGATCACCGGGCCAAACCTTGCGCAAGACGCGTTCGACCATCTTGCCGCGATCGCCCCGCCGAATGTTCGGCTGGAACGCTTTCGCCCGGACCTGGCCAGCCTGATGTCGGGGGCGGGCTTGTCGGTGTCACAGGCGGGTTACAACACCGTGGGGGATATTTTGCAGGCGGGGTGCCCCGCGCTGCTGGTGCCCTACACAGCACAGGGCGAGACTGAACAGGCTGACCGGGCAGAACGGTTGGCTGCCCTAGGCCGGGTGTCCGTTCTGGCCGATACCGACCTCACGGCAGAGGGGATGGTGCAGGCGATACGGGCGGCTATCGCACAGCCGCTGAGCAGAAATGCACCGGCGATTGCAGTTGACGGCGCGGCCCAAAGCGCAGAAATCCTGTTTTCCCTTGTCACAAAATTGCGTGACCAGATGTAGTTACCCGGCCTGCCGCGCGTTTTTCGGATACGGGCATCTGTGATTTTTGATCGGACGATCCGCATGGACCCCAGTTTCTCGCGCTACATCTGGCACCACACCCGGACCCAACAAATATGGATCCTGTGCATCGCCGTGCTGTCGATGTTGCCCTATTACCTTGCGCTGGACCTGCCCAAGCTGATCTTGAACGGCCCCATCCTCGGCACGGGATTCGAGTCCTATGCCGCGACGCAAACCTTTGCGCCCTACACCCTGACCCTGCCATGGATTGGTGAGGTCAACCTGATCGGCGGCATGCAGTTTGACCGTCTGCAAACCCTGCTGGGCCTTAGCATGGCATTTCTGGCACTGGTCATCATCAACGGTTTGTTCAAGTATTACATAAACATTTACAAGGGCTTGCTGGGCGAACGCCTGCTGCGCCGCATCCGGTTTGAACTGGTGGACCGCATCCTGCGGTTTCAGCCCGCGTCCTTCAAGCATGTGAAGGGCGGCGAGGTCGCCAGCATGGTCAAGGACGAGGTAGAGCCTTTGGGCGGGTTTACCGGCGATGCCTTTGTGCAGCCCGTGTTGCTGGGGGGCCAAGCCCTGACGGCGCTGTTCTTTATCTTTGTGCAGCATTTCTGGCTGGGGATGATTGCGCTGCTGATGGTGGCGGTGCAGTTCGGCATCATCCCACCCCTGCGCCGCCGTCTGATCGAGCTTGGCCGCGAGCGTCAGTTGCAAGCCAGGCATCTGGCGGGGCGGGTGACTGAAATCGTTGATGGCATGAACGCAGTGCGGGCCAACGACACCTCCAACTACGAACGCGCCGATATTGCGCATCGGTTGGCAAGGATTTTCCACGTCCGCTATCAGATTTACAAACGCAAGTTCCTGGTCAAGTTCTTGAACAACTTTCTGGCGCAACTGACGCCCTTCCTGTTTTACGTTTTTGGCGGCTATCTGACGATCAAGGGCGACTTGGATGTGGGACAACTGGTCGCGGTGATCAACGCCTACAAGGAATTGCCCGGGCCGCTGAAGGAATTGATCGACTGGGATCTGACGCGGCAAGACGTGCAGGTCAAATACGAACAGGTGGTGGAACAGTTCCAGACCGCCGACATGGCCGAGGCCGCCATGCACAGGGCCGATGCGTCCTATGCGCCCCGCCTGCGCCTGCCGTTGATCATCTCAAACCTGACGGTGGAGGATGACAGTGGGGCCAAGCGGCTGGATCATGTGTCGCTGCGCGTGGATCCGGGCGAGGTGGTGGCGGTCGTGGGCGATGCCACGTCGGGCGCCGATGCGGTGGCCGAGGCGCTGGTGCGGCTTGCGGTGCCGGTGGGCGGGCGGGTGTTGCTGGGGGATCATGACCTGAACACCTTGCCTGAATCCATTGCCGGGCGGCGGATCACCTATGCCTCGTCGGAAACCTATTTCTTCTCGGGCTCTTTGCGCGACAACCTGGCTTATGGGCTGAAACACGCGCCCTTGGCTGAACCCGATCTGGTGGGCAAAGCAGCCGCCGCCCGCCGTCGCATCAGCCTTGAAGCCCGCAAATCAGGCAACCCCGATCTTGCCTTCACTGCCGACTGGATCGACCCTGCTGCCGTCACAGCGCATGGCGATGTTGGCCTGGCGGGCGCGATGATGGCGGTGCTGGATGTGGTGGGCCTGACCGATCAGGTGGTGGATTTTGCGATGTTCACCACGCTGGATGTAAAGGCGTATCCGGACCTCGCTGGCCAGATCCTGATCTTGCGGGCCGCGTTTCGTGCAGAACTGGACCAGATCGACCGTGCCAATCTTGTGGTGCCGTTTCAGGCGGGCAGTTACAATACCGAAGGCCGGGTGATCGACAACCTGCTGTTTGGCGTCTTTACCGACGTGAAAGATCAGATGGGGCGTGCCGAGGGCGGGGCATATTTTGCCCGTATCTTGGCCGACAGTGGCTTGCAAACCATCTTGTACCGCATGGGGATGCGGATTGCCGAAAACACCGTCGAGCTGTTCGACGACCTGCCCCCCGATCACCCGTTCTTCCAACGCCTGACCTATATGGAACCCGAGGATGTGCCCCGGATCAAAGCCTTGGTCCCCAAGCTGAAAAACACGCCCTTTGCCCGCGTCAAAGAAGAAGACCGCCAGACCATGATCGGCCTTGCCTTTCAGTATGTCGAACCGCAGTACCGCTTTGGCCTGCTGGACGCCGAGGTGATGGAAATGATTGTGGCGGTGCGGGACTTCTTTCACGCAGGCCTGCCGCTGCATTTGCGCCCGCTCATTGAACGCTATGATCCTGATCGCTATCTGGTGGCGGGCAACCTGATCGACAACATCGTGTTCGGCAAGATCAACCAGAAATTCAGCGACGCAGACCGCCAGATCCGCGAGGTTCTGCTGGGGCTTTTGCGGGCGCAGCCTGCGCTTTACGCGCAAGTGTTTGCCATGGGGCTAGAGTATCATCTTGGCGCTGCCGGGCGGCGGCTGACGGTACAGCAGCGCCAGAAGCTGAACTTCGCCCGCCCCTAGCTCAGGCTTTCGGATGTCTAAGTGATCAAACGCGCCCAGTCGGCGCTGCACGCGGACACACAACAACATATAT
>JANNNF010000032.1:0-1533 GCA_031398405.1 Rhodobacterales bacterium
CACGCCCTCGTCCGCGACGAGAAGGGCAAGAAGATGTCGAAGTCGCTCGGCAACGTGCTCGACCCGCTCGACCTGATCGACGAATACGGCACCGATGCCGTTCGCTTCACGCTGACGGCTACCCCAAGACCATCCGATTAAAGAGGGACGAGGACGTCCTAGACACATGGTTCTCCTCCGGCCTCTGGCCGATCGGCACCCTCGGCTGGCCCGAGCAAACACCTGAATTTCAAAAGTATTTCCCCACCTCGACCCTGATCACCGGGGCCGATATCATCTTCTTCTGGGTCGCCCGCATGATGATGATGCAGCTTGCCGTGGTCGAAGAAGTGCCGTTCAAGACCGTCTATCTGCACGGCCTTGTCCGCGACGCCAAGGGCAAGAAGATGTCCAAATCGCTCGGCAACGTCATCGACCCGCTGGAAATCATCGACGAATTCGGCGCCGACGCCCTGCGCTTTTCCAACGCCGCGATGGCCTCGCTTGGCGGCGTGCTGAAACTCGACACCGCCCGCATCGCAGGCTACCGCAACTTCGGCACCAAACTGTGGAACGCCTGCCGTTTCGCCGAAATGAACGGCGTCTGGGAGGGTCACAAAACCGGCGACGCCCCCGCCCCCCACGCCACCGTCAACAAATGGATCATTGCCGAAGTGTCCAAAGCCGCCCAAACGGTGGATGAGGCGCTGGAGAAATACCGCTTCGATGATGCCGCATCCGCGCTGTATGCCCTCGTCTGGGGCAAGGTCTGCGACTGGTATGTCGAATTTGCCAAGCCTCTGTTTGACGGTGAACATGCAGGTGAAACCCGCCAGACCATGGCTTGGGTGCTGGACCAGTGCATGATCCTGCTGCACCCGATGATGCCCTTCATCACCGAAGACCTCTGGGCCACCACCGGCACCCGCGCCAAGCTGCTGGTCCACACCGACTGGCCGACCTATCAGGGCCAATTGACCGACGCATCAGCCGAGGCCGAGATGAACTGGGTCACGAACCTGATCGACGAAATCCGCTCTGCCCGCGCGCAGATGCATGTGCCGGTGGGGCTAAAGCTGGATATGCTCAGCCTGTCAATGGATGCGACGATTGCGCCTTACTGGGCGCGCAACGCGGCCCTGATCCAGCGGTTGGCCCGCGTGGCCAGCCTGACCCCGGCTGACGTGACCCCCAAGGGGGCAATCACGATCGCGGTGGATGGGGCAACCTTTGCCCTGCCACTGGACGGCATCATTGACATTGCCGAAGAAAAATCACGCCTGACCAAGGCGATGGACAAGCTATCCAAGGAAATCGGCGGTCTGAAAGGGCGTCTGAACTACCCCAACTTCGCGGCCTCCGCCCCCGAAGACGTGGTGATAGAGGCACGCGCCAATCTGGACGCGCGCGAGGAAGAAGCCGCCAAACTGCGGGCAGCGCTTAACAGGCTGGCAGAACTCGGCTGAAACCTACGGCCACGGTGCCACCGGACACCGCAGTTTCACGATGGCACAAATATCCTCGGGGGGAAGCCCGGCACGGGCGCGGGGGGGC
>JANNNF010000064.1:0-2041 GCA_031398405.1 Rhodobacterales bacterium
ACGAAAGCGTCTGGACCAGTTGCCCGACCAGATCGCCAAGCTGGAGGCCGAGATCGGCAAGCTCGCAGAACTGCTCGAAGCCGAGGATATGTATACCAAAGACCCCGTCAAATTCCGCAAAGCGTCCGAGGCATTGGCAGACCGGCAAAAGCAACTCGCTGTCGCCGAAGGCGATTGGCTGGCATTGGCCGAACGGGCCTAGTGACAAACCGGGCCCAGTGACCAGACCGGGCCCAGTGACCAGACCGGGCCCAGTGACCAAACCGGGCCCAGTGACCAAACCGGGCCCAGTGACCAGATCGGCCTAGTTACAAAAAGCCGCGCTGACATTCGTCATCAAGAACGCGCGGTCATCGCCCCCGGTGCCGCTCAGGGTGATGGTGTTGCGCGCGCCTGTCAGCCTCAGCCCGGTCTTTGACACCTTCAGCAGCAGCGCGTTTCTGTCTTTGCCCGTCAGCTCGAAATTGCCCGCACCGCCCTCGAGTGCGCAGGCCATAGTTGGGCCTTTGGCCTTGCAATAGGCAATCGCTGACGGATAATCATCGCTGCCGCGCAAATTCACCATCAGATTGAAGATTTTGACCCCCGGTGGTTCGGCCAGGGGCACCGGGGCCAACATGATCTTTTTCACCAACTGCTCGGGGTGCTCGGTCAGATGGCTCGGGCCATACTGCCGCAGAAAACAGCTGCCATGGTTGAAATGGGTGTCATACACCCCGTTGGCCCGCACCGCAGCGTGCATCAGCAGAACAAGCATCAGGGCGGCTTTCGCAAGGATCATGGCAACCTCCGGGTTCGGGTCAAAACCTGTCAGGCCAAGGTCGGCTCATCAAGTGACAATTGCCGTCACAGCAATTCTTCTTGGCGACCCTTCCGATACCGGGTACCACGCTGTCATGAGATTGGCATTTCGCCCCTTCCTCTGCTGTATTCCCCGCTGACGCATCGCCGCGCGGGCCATCTTTGTGTTTTCCTGAAGAACCGAAGTTGATAGACCCGCGCAGGGGTGTGGTTTGCGCCCAAGACCAAGGGTTTGGACCATGACGACGATCAAGCTGCACAACACCAAAACCCGCAAGAAAGAGGAGTTTATCCCCCTCGATGGGTCCAACGTGCGGATGTATGTCTGCGGCCCCACCGTTTATGACCGCGCCCATCTGGGCAACGGGCGCCCCGTCGTGGTGTTTGACGTGCTCTACCGCCTGCTGCGGCATGTCTACGGCGCGGATCACGTGACCTACGTGCGCAATTTCACCGACGTCGACGACAAGATCAACGCCGAGGCTTTGCGCCGTCAAAAAGCAGGCGCGCCCGGTACATTGGAAGATCTGATCGCCGGTCGCACCGAAGAAACCATCAGCTGGTATCAAGACGACATGGACGCTTTGGGGGCGCTGCGCCCCAGCCTCAAGGGAGTCGTCTCGGACCGTGCCGCCCCCCGCGCCACCGCCTATATCGCGCCAATGATTTCAATGATCGAAGGGCTGATTGCTTCGGATCACGCCTATGCGGTTGAGGGGCATGTGCTGTTCCGGGTGCGGTCGTACAAAGACTACGGTGCTCTGTCGGGGCGGTCGGTTGACGACATGATCGCAGGCGCAAGGGTCGAGGTCGCCCCCTACAAAGAAGACCCGATGGATTTTGTCCTCTGGAAACCGTCCTCCGGGGACGAACCCGGATGGGACTCGCCTTGGGGCAAAGGCCGCCCCGGCTGGCACATCGAATGTTCCGCCATGGCGCATGAACTGCTTGGCGCCTCCTTCGATATCCACGGCGGCGGTATTGATTTGCAATTCCCGCACCACGAAAATGAGATCGCCCAAAGCGCCTGCGCCCATCCGCACGCCGATTTCGCCAAGGTCTGGATGCACAACGAAATGCTGCTGGTGGACGGCAAGAAGATGTCCAAAAGCCTCGGGAACTTCTTTACGGTGCGGAATTTGCTGGATCAGGGGGTGCCGGGTGAAGTGATCCGGTTTGTGTATTTAAGCACGCATTATTCCAAGCCGATGGATTGGACAGTAGAGAAGGCAGAACAGGC
>JANNNF010000120.1:0-6237 GCA_031398405.1 Rhodobacterales bacterium
CGGGGCGGAAACCTGTCGTGGGGCGCTCCCGGCGACGTCACGACAAATCACCCTTTCGGGCTGGAATGGGGCGTCGGCGGCCGGGTACAGAACGATCATGTCGACCGCCACGCCGATCTCCGAGTCCGCCGTCACCACCTCGGACAGGGGCGCCGACGCCTCGGGTGAGAGGTGGTGGAGCTCGTAGTTCGACACGATGGCGAGGTTGGCGAAGCGGCAGTGCGATGAGACGTGCGCGGCCATCAGCGAACGCAGTTGTTCGCGCGGGCCCCGCCGGAGTCATTTTATTGATTTCAGGAGGATGTGACATGACCGTCACCGCACAAATGGTTAAAGAACTGCGCGACAGCACCGGCGCAGGCATGATGGACGCAAAAAAGGCCCTCGTGGAAACCGAAGGCAACATGGAAGCCGCTGTTGACTGGCTGCGCACCAAGGGTTTGGCCAAGGCCGCCAAGAAGGCTGACCGTCTGGCCGCCGAAGGCTTGGTTGGAGTGGCAGTATCGGGCCGTCGCGGTGTGGCAGTGGAAGTAAACTCGGAAACCGATTTCGTCGGCAAGAACGCCGACTTTCAGACTTTGGTTCGCAACATCACCAAAGCCGCCCTGTCTTGCGATGATGTCGAGGCGCTGAAAGCGGCTGACATGAATGGCGTTACGGTTGCTGTGACCATCGCCGAAACTGTCGCTGTGATCGGCGAGAATATGAACCTGCGCCGGATGGCAAGCGTCGAGGGCGACCACGTTGCCCATTACGTCCACAACTCGGCGGCTGACGGCATGGGCCGCATCGGCGTGCTGGTGGCAGTGAACGGGCCGGATGCCGGAATTGCCAAGCAGATTGCCATGCACATTGCCGCGACCAACCCCCTCGCGCTGTCCGAGGCTGATCTGGATGCCGCACTGGTAGAGCGTGAGCTGGCCGTACAAACCCAGAAAGCCATGGAAGAAAACGCTACCTCCGCCAAGCCGAAACCGGATACAGTGATCCAGAACAACATCATCCCGGGCCGGATGAAAAAGTTCCTCGCGGAAAACACCTTGATGGGCCAGATGTTTGTGATGAACCCCGAAATCACCGTCGCGCAAGCGGCGAAAGATGCGGGTGTAACGGTTGTGGGCTTTGTCCGGATGGCCGTTGGCGAAGGCATCGAAAAAGAAAAAGAGGACTTTGCCGCCGAAGTGGCAAAAGTCATGCAGGGCTGATCTGCCCATAGGGCCGAGGCCTGATTTGCCTGAACGCCTAGGGAAGGGGGTTGGTACGCACGTGCCGGCCCTCTTTTCATGGTAATGGGCGGCGTCCCTTGAAAGGAACGCCGCCCTCCGGTCCGGCCCGGACCCTTTGGGGATGAGGACGCAGGGCCAAATCGAAACGCACAGAAAGACGGGGCGCTTGGATCTAGGTTGATCCTTGCGCCCCATTTGCCTGACAGAGTTGGGCGAAAATACACCAAAATATGCCAGACGGTTCCTGGCAGTAATGCCATCACTCACGGAACGTCACCATTATCGGAGTTTACGCAGCGTAACTCTAGTATGGGATACCCTACTACCTAGTGGCGGCGGGTTACGGTAACGCCAGCGCGGTTTCAGGGGTGCGCTGGAAAATCATGTTTAGCAATGCTCCCTTGGCCACCGCTTGCGCCGTTGTTTCCACATTCAATGCCTCGCGTGCGAGGCGCAGGTGTTTTTCCACCATGGCGCCCGACACCCCCATCAACATCGCAATATCCGCCGTGGTTTTGCCATCAGCCACCCACTCCAGCGCTTCGACCTGCCGTGCGGTCAAGGCGCGGTTTGGCGACAGATGCGGTAATTCGATGATGCGCAGGTGCATCATATGGGCGACCGCCAACATGGGCTCGCGGTGCTCGGCCCAGATCTCCTCCACCTCGGGGTGGCCCAGTCCAGCGTCGGCAATCAGGCCAAGCGCGCCTTTGGACCGTGCCGATGCCTCGGGAAAGCTGACAGAAACGCCGGCAAAAATCCCCATAGCCGCGTTTTTATGTACGGCGTCCATTTCATCTTTGGTCAACTTCCCTGCAGCATAAGCTTCTTTGACCCAAGCCCACGTGCACGCACCGGCGTTCCGCTCGGCCCAACGAAACACTGGGGTGCGCGCAAAAAAGCCGTCAGAAAAATAGGCCTTCGCATAATCGGCATCGCATGTGGTCAAAAACAGTGCGTCATCTGGGTCACCGATGGTTTTCCTGTTACGAAAGCGGGTAAAGCCATAGTTCTGCCGCGCGAAGCCCAGCGAAGTGAAGTATGGCGATGACAAAGCCCAGACGGACGAAATCGAAGTCGCCTCGGCAATGTGTGTCAACAGAGACAATACCTGCGGCACGATGAAAAAATTCCTGTTATCGCACGGTAAATACTATGCGACCGCATTCAGAGACCGCATCCGGAATATCAGTTTAAGGTGACGCTGCGGCACTGTCGAGGGGCACCGCCAACTCGTCACAATCGGCAGGTCAGTGAGCGATGGTGTGCAGCAACCCCGGAAGATCGGCATGATTGTCGAAAATTACAGCAGCCCCAAGGTCTTGCACCGGGGTCTTACGATATCCACCCGAGAAAAGCGCAAAGGGCAGGGGGGTCGTATGGGCGGTTTCTGCGTCAACCTCACTATCGCCGACAAACACGGCCTTTGAAGTGCCAAGGCCGGTCAGGGCAAGGCGCAAGGGCATAGGGTCCGGTTTGCGCACCGGCAGCGTATCGCCGCCGATGATGATGTGGAAATGGTGTAGCAGGCCAAAATGTCGCAGAACGGCACGGGTCGGAGCCTCGGGTTTGTTGGTGCAGATGGCCATCGGATGACCGGATTGTTCAAGTCGGGACAACATAGCTGCCACGCCGGGGTAAAGCATTGTCAGATCAACGGCTTCCTCGTAGATATTAAGAAATGACGCGACCATTCGCTGATGCTGTAAACCATCGCCATCCCGGTCTTGCGCCACGAGAATCCGCGATATCAGCACCGCGACGCCTGACCCGACAAAGCCTTTGATGGTGGCGAGGTCCATCGGGGCCAGACCTTCAGTTGCCAGAACTTTCTGGGCTGCGGCATGAATATCGGGCGCGGAATCGATCAGTGTGCCGTCCAGATCAAAGATAACGCCAACCGGCTCATCCACGGCCAGCCTCGGCAGCAGCGCGAATGGCGCGGATATTGGCACCGTAAGGTGCCGGATTGCTGACCGTTCCACCTTTGAACACCGCCGATCCGGCGACCAGAACATTGGCACCCGCAGCCGCGACCAACGGTGCCGTTTCCACGGTGATGCCGCCATCCACCTCTATCTGAACCGGGCGGTCACCGATCAGAGCGCGCAGACGGGCGATCTTTTCCAGTTGGGAATGAATAAATTTTTGCCCGCCGAAACCGGGGTTCACCGTCATCACGCAAATCAGATCGACCAGGTCAACAAGGTCTGACACAGCATCAATCCCGGTTCCAGGGTTCAACGCGACGCCTACTTTTTTCCCTGTGGCTTTAATGGCTTGCAGGGTACGATGAATGTGCGGACCAGCTTCCAGATGTGCCGTGATCACATCAGCACCAGCATTTGCAAAGCCATCAATGTAGGCGTCGACCGGGCTGATCATAAGATGCACATCCATGACGCCTTTGATATGCGGACGGATCGCCGCACAAGTCGCAGGTCCAAAGGTCAGGTTCGGCACGAAATGCCCGTCCATCACATCGACATGCACCCAATCTGCACCTTCAGCCTCTATCGCACGACATTCTGCGCCAAAATTGGCAAAGTCAGCAGACAAGATTGACGGGGCAATCCTGATGGGGTGGGTATTCATGGGCAATGTCCGCTTGATGGTTTTCGTATCGCTACGCTGTTTTGATGCAGGTTTCCAGATCTCTGATAATTACATAATACTGATTATACGACTTACAGATGTCCCCATACGATACCCACTGTTGACGCCCCCGCATGGAACAGTCTAATCCCGGAAATCTTGTAGACCGGACGCGACATGCCCCCTAGCCCTGACATTCTGTGTATCGGTTCCGTGCTGTGGGACATCATCGGGCGGTCATCTGCTTCGATGCGGCTTGGCTCGGATGTGCCGGGCCGGATCACGCGTTTGCCGGGTGGTGTGGCGATGAACATTGCGATGACTCTGCGCCGTTTTGGTCTGACACCCGGCCTTTTGACCGCGATTGGCCGTGATGCCGAAGGAGATGAGCTGATCGCCGCCTGCAACCGGATGGGAATGGATACCGCGCATGTGTATCGGTCCGACGATTTGCCGACCGATCGGTATATGGCGATTGAAGGTGCGAATGGGTTGATCGCTGCTGTGGCCGACGCGCACTCGCTGGAGGCTGCGGGTGACAAGATTTTGCGGCCGATGTCAGACGGTACTTTGGGCACGGCTGCATCCCCTTGGCCCGGGTTGATCGCGCTGGACGGCAATCTGATGGAATCCTTGCTGTCGGAAATCGCCAAGTCCCCGCTGTTTGCCGCCGCCGATCTGCGCGTGGCCCCTGCCAGCCCCGGCAAGGCGGAACGATTATTGCCGCTGTTGTCGCATGGCTCGGCCACGCTGTATGTCAATTTGGAGGAGGCCAACATTCTGGCCAAGACCGATGCTGTCACTGCGGCTGACGCAGCCCAGGCGTTGCTGGCGCGTGGTGCCGCAAGGGTGCTGGTCACGGATGGTGGCCGGCCTTGTGCAGAAGGCAGCGCTAGCATGGGCGTCATCACCGATGCCCCCCGAGCCGTGCTGGTGACGCGGGTGACGGGGGCTGGCGATACGTTCATGGCGGCGCATATCGTGGCCGAACGGCGCGGGGCTGACCGGGCCACGGCCTTACACACCGCGTTGAACGCAGCTGCCGACTATGTGTCTGGAGAGATTGGAACATAATGACCCTGCCCATCCGTTTTTCACCCGAGATTACGGCGGCGCGCGCACAGGGGCGCCCCGTCGTGGCGCTGGAATCGACGATCATCACCCATGGGATGCCATTTCCGCAAAACGTCGAAACCGCCCGCGCGGTAGAGGCTGAAATTCGTGCTCACGGGGCTGCGCCGGCGACCATCGCCATCATGGACCACCAGATCTATATCGGCCTGACAGACGCCGATCTGGACCGTCTGGGGCAAGCGAGCCATGTGGCCAAGCTGTCACGCGCCGATCTTGCGGCTTGTGTGGCGATGGGCGGCATCGGGGGCACGACGGTCGCGGCCACCATGATCTGTGCGCGATTGGCGGGCATCGATGTGTTTGCGACCGGCGGCATTGGCGGGGTGCATCGCGGGGCCGAGACCAGCTTTGATATCTCGGCAGATCTGGCGGAGCTGGCGGAAACGTCTGTGACCGTGGTGGCGGCGGGGGCGAAGGCCATCCTCGATCTGCCCAAGACCCTCGAATATCTTGAAACCCGCGGGGTGCCGGTCATCGCCTATGGGCAGGACGCCTTCCCCGCCTTCTGGTCGCGTGATTCGGGCCTCAGGTCACCGCTGCGGATGGATACGGCCGCAGATATTGCCGCAGCCCACCTGATGCGCGCCACGCTTGGCCTGCCTGGCGGGCAGTTGGTTGCCAACCCGATCCCACTGGAGGCCGAAATTCCAGCGTCAGAAATCAACCCCTTCATCGATGCCGCACTGAAAGACGCCGCAGCCCAAGGGATTGCCGCCAAAGCGGTGACGCCCTTTCTGCTGGACCGGATGTATCATCTGACCCAAGGCCGGTCGCTGACGGCCAACATCGCGCTGGTGCTGAACAACGCGCGCCTTGGTGCAGCTATTGCCCGAGAGATCACGGCAAGGCGTTAAAGCGCCGTCCACCCGCCGTCGATGCTGATCGTGGTGCCAGTCACCTGATCAGCGGCGGGGCTGCACAGATAGACCACGGTTCCGCCGACCTGGCCCGATGTGGCAAACTGACGAGAGGGCTGCCGTTGCAGCATCACCTCCCGGATCACGGTGTCGCGGTCCATGTTATGAACCTTCATCTGATCGGGGATTTGTGCCTCGACCAACGGGGTCAGCACATAACCGGGGCAGATCGCGTTGCAGGTCACGCCCTGCCCCGCACATTCCAGCGCCACGGTTTTCGACAAACCCACCACGCCATGCTTGGCCGCGACATAGGCCGATTTGAATGGGCTGGCTGTCAGCCCATGCGCCGAGGCGATGTTGACGATCCGGCCCCAGCCATTGGCGCGCATCGCAGGCAAGGCAGCGGCACTGGTGTGAAAGGC
>JANNNF010000177.1:0-9376 GCA_031398405.1 Rhodobacterales bacterium
GGCAGGGCCAGCAGGATCAGCCAGGCGGTCACGAAGATCGACCAGGCGAACAGCGGCACCTTGTGCATGGTCATGCCGGGCGCGCGCATGTTGAGGAAGGTGGTGATGATGTTGATGGCGCCGAGGATCGACGAGGCACCCGACAGGTGGACCGCGAAGATCGCAAGATCCATCGAGTAGCCGCTTTCATTGGTGGACAGGGGTGGGTACAGAACCCAGCCGACGCCGGAGCCAAGCTGGTCATTGCCGCCCGGCGAGAATACCGAGGCGATGGCAAGTGATGTGCCCGCGATGAACAGCCAGTAGCTGAGGTTGTTCATCCGCGGAAACGCCATGTCTGGCGCGCCGATCTGCAAAGGCATGAAATAGTTGCCAAACCCGCCGAACAGGGCGGGAATCACCACAAAGAACATCATCAAGATGCCGTGTGCGGTGATGGTCACGTTCCAGATGTGGCCGTTGGGGGTGCAGGTCGCTGCGGCGTCTGCCACAAAGCGCATCCCTTCCTGGCACATGTACTGCACCCCGGGGTGCATCAGTTCCATCCGCATGTACACGGTGAAAATAACCGAGATCAGGCCGACAAGGCCGCCTGAAAACAAGTAAAGAATGCCAATGTCCTTGTGATTGGTGGACATGAACCAGCGGGTGAAAAATCCGCGATGGTCGTGATCGTGGCCATGGATGGCTGCGTCGGCCATAGGCGCCTCCCGAAAAAGGAATTGCAGGGCTCCGCGCGTCGCAGTTGCCTGCTGCATCACGGAGAGTGTGAGCTTGTGTTTACTGGCAGGCATCCGTTGCCGCAATGTCCGACTTTGACGCAGGGCGATAAATTCTTGGCAGCAGCGGGGGTTGGGTCAGCCCGGCAGCACTGGCGTGGGCTACTTGGGGATCTTGACCGAAAACGGACCGCCCCCGACAGAGTTGTCAGACTGCACAAGAAAGCCTGCCTTGCTGCGCGACCCGTCCAGTTTGGCGGCGGTGTTACGCTTGACCAGTTGCGCATCAACTTCGCCCACATTGCCTGCGCCATCGACACCGAAGCTGCGGCCAAGTTCGCCCGTGGAACTGATATAAATCAATATGTTGGCGAGTGGCAGGTTGTAGCGTTCCATCAGCGCGCCGCCCAAGGCACCGGGCCGTTCGTAGGTGGTCGTCACGTCCACCACCGCATACACATTCGGCTGCACCCCGATGATACCGGCAGTAAAGCGGGTCCAGTCCAGCAGGTTGGGGTCGCCGCTTCGGACGTGGGAAAACGCCACATGCTGTGGAGTGTCGCCCGCATCGCACCCGACCAGCAAAATCGACTCGCAAGCGGAAAGCCCGTCCGTCACGACGGCAGTGCCAAGGACCTGTGCAACCGGCCCATTCAGCAAATACCCCATTGGCACCCGGGTGATGCCCTTTCGGGCGGCAAAGGCCAGCACGGCACGCGGGCCGCTGTTCGGACCATGCTGAAGGGTCTGACGCCAGTTGAGGTTCGTGGTCGTGGTGCGCGATGTAACGGTATAATAGGGCATCGGTTGGGTGTCCTTTGCAGCAGAAATGATCTGAGGCCGACAATGGATTACGCTACGTCAGTCACATCGCTTTGGGATAGGGGGCATTTGGTGCAAAAACTGGAAAGGGGTGTGCACCCAAGATGCCGACACGCAGCGTCGCGCCTTTGGGGCAAGCCGTTGGCAGCAGGCGGCCCGAAGCAACTGCTTGCGGCATTTTGCGGACATGCAGGCTGATCAGACCTCGCCCGAGATTGCGCCGTCTACTGCACGCCGCGAGTATATCGCCCGTCTGCGGGAACACCCGCTGACCTTCGTGGTGCTGGTGGTCACACTGGTGCTAACGTAAAGTTCGGGGTTTGTCGGCATCCGTTATGCCACCGATCAGGCCCCGGTGTTCACGGTTGTGTTCCGGCGCAGCATTGTATCGGGCATTATCCTGTTACTCTTTGCGCTGCTGTTTGGCCCCAAGATCAACCTGCGCGCGGTGGCCAAAGCCTGTTCGGGTTTCTGAGCATGGTCTGGGCTGCTTTGCCATTGCCATTGGAAAGGGGGTGCCGACCGGGCTGGTGGCATTGATGGCTGATCTGGTTCCGCTTGCGATTGCGGGGCTCTCGATGCCAAAGCTGGGGCAGGCGCTGACGGGTCGGCAATGGTTTGACACGGCGATTGGCATGTTGGCGGTTGGGGGGTCGTGAGCGCCGATGTGCTGGATGTGGGCAATGCGCCGCTGTTCGCGCATGTGCTGCCGGTGTTGGGGAAGGTGTCTTTTCCCCTTGCCACCGTGTTGCAATAGCGGGTGCAAAGGACGCAGGTTCCAATTTATCAATGGCTGAGCCTGCAATGTCTGGCGGCAGTAGGGCTTTTTGCGGTTTGTGGGGTGGTTGAAAGCGGCATTTTGCCGCCGCTGACGGCTGCCTTTGCCTTTGGTTGGCTGGTGCTGTTTGCGACCTTTGGTTCGTGGGGATTGTATTGCCTATGTCTACGCCGCTAGTCCCCGGCGCGGGTCAGTAGCGTAATTTATCTAAGCCCGCCTGTGACGATGATTTGGGCATAAGCGCTGTTTGAAGTGCCGTTGTCGGTGATAGTGGAGTGGGGTTGATGCTTACGCTGAGGCGGGTCTATCTGACGGCCTCGAATCACGCGGAATGACAAAGGGCCCAACCGAAAGGTTGGGCCCTTGTGCCTAGGCAATGCCGTTACTTCAGCGTGGCCAGATAGGCGGCCATATCTTCGCCGCCCTTGGTGAGTTTGAACGACATCTTGGATTTCGCGCCAGCGTCGCCGGTCTTTTCTTTCAGCCACGCGCTTGGGTCGGCGGTATAGGCCGCAAGAGAGGCTTCGTCCCACACAGCGCCTGCCGCACCAACAGCCAAAATAGCCTCGCCATAATTGAAGTCAGGCACCGACGCCACGGGCCGACCGTTCACGCCCCACAGGTTGGGTCCGGTCTTGCCGCCCTTGACGATCTCGGTGCCGTCTGCCGCGATGATAGAATGGCAGGCTTTGCATTTCTTGAAGTCCGCCTCGCCCAAGGCCGGATCGGCCGCAAAGGCCGGGGCTGCAAGTGCGGCGAAAGTCAAAGCAGCGATCACGGTCAGTCTGGACATCATACCCTCTTACATGGCGTGCGGGCGCACCCGCGACTGTTTCTGCTGCAATAAGTGGCGTGTGGTTGGCCTTCTTGCAAGTCACCGAATAGTCGCAAGGCGCGTGAAGATAGCGATTCTTTTGGTGCGTCTTTTCGGAAACAGGTTTCAGCCTGAAAAAGCGTGGGGGAAAGTCCTGATCAAGGCGGCATCCATGTCCTGCAGGGTAACGGGCAGGCCCAGATTGACAAGGCTGGTCACGCCATGGTCAGCAATGCCGCAGGGCACGATGCCGGTGAAATGCGACAAGTCCGGCTCGACATTGATTGAGATGCCATGAAAGCTGACCCAGCGGCGCAGCTTTACCCCGATCGCGGCGATCTTGGCCTCGACTGGCTGCCCATTTGGCCCGGTGATCCCGGGCAGCGTGACCCAGACACCAACGCGGCCCGCGCGGCGTTCGCCCTTGACGTTGAACTCGGCCAACGCGGCGATCACCCATGCCTCAAGTGCGCAGACGAACTGGCGCACATCGCGGCCCCGACGGTTGAGGTCGAGCATGGCATAAGCCACGCGCTGGCCGGGGCCGTGATAAGTGTATTGCCCGCCGCGCCCGGCGTTGAAGACGGGAAAGCGGTTGGGGTCGGTCAGGTCGGCGATGCGGGCCGATGTGCCGGCGGTGTAGAGCGGCGGGTGTTCCAGCAGCCATATCGCCTCGGGTGCGGTACCATCGGCGATCTGGGCCGCGCGCTGTTCCATCGCGGCCAGCGTTTCCAAGTAGGGCGCAAGCCCGGGCAGGTGCGACCATTCGACGGGCAAACCGGTCTGGGCAGGCGGACAGGTTGAGACTTCCTCACCTTCCCCTACGTCACTTTTTCCGTTGGCCAAAGCCTCGGTCATGTTACGCTGTGCCTCAGTTGAGTCTGATTTATTCATATTCGAGGTGATGCGATGAATTTCAAGACAATTGCAACGGCGGCTGTAGCGGCGTCGCTTACGTTCTCTCCGGCCTCGCCTTTGGTGCGCGCGGCCTATGCCGATGCAGGTGATGCGATTGCGGGCCTGATCGTGGGCGGGTTGATTGGCAATGCGATTGCGCATGACCAACAACGGCGCAAACAAAAGACCTATTCCAAGCGGTCCACAAAATCGACCAAATCGTCTGGCATCAGTTCGGCTCAGCGCGAGGCCAACCGTGAGGTGCAGACGGCGTTGAACATGTTCGGCTATGCGGTGGGTGCGCCGGATGGGTCGATTGGTCCGAAAAGCCGGGCCGCGATTTCGGAATATCAGGCGTTCATGGGCTATCCTGCGACGGGGCAGTTGACGGAGTATGAGCGTAATGTGCTCGTCGCGGCCTATCAGCGGGGGCAGGCGGGTGGGCCGGTGATTGCGCAGACGGTGGCGACCAGCCCGTATGGCATGAAGGGTTTGTTACTGGCGCAGCGCGATGAGATGGCGGGCATCGCCCCTGCGGCACCGGGCCTGTTGGCGACGGTGCCGCTTGTCCCGCTGGCCGCGCCAGTGGTTGCGGCGGCGTTGCCGGCGCTGATGCCCGAAGTTCAGGAGGCAACCACGCCCGCGGCGTTGCCGTCATTCATGGCGGCCAACGGAGTGCAGGGCTCGCTGGCCTCGCAATGCAACAAGGTCAGCCTGCTGACCAACACCAACGGCGGCTACACGACTGCGGCCACCATGACCGACGCGAATTTCGCGCTGTCTGAGCAATTCTGTCTTGCGCGCACCTATGCGATGGCGTCCGGCGAAGAGTTGGCAGCTAAGGTCGCAGGCTATACGCCGCAGCAGATCTCTGAGCAGTGTGCAGGGTTTGGTCCGGTGTTGAGTGAGCATGTCGCGGCGCTGTCACTGAAACCTGCGGCTGATGTGGTTGCGGGGGTGGAAAGCTTTGTGGTGCAAAGCGGTATGGCACCTGCGCAACTGTCGGGCACGGCGAAGGTCTGCCTTGGGGTTGGCTACACCACCGATGACATGGATGTGGCGATTGGCTCGGCGCTGTTGCTGGCGGCACTGGGCGAGGGGGCCTATGCTGAACTGCTGGGACACCATCTGTCGCAAGGCTACGGTGCTAACATGCGGCCTGACCTTGCGATGGGCTGGTATGATCTGTCGCTGGCGTCGGGCGGCCAAGTGTTTGCCCCCGGTCTGCAAGGGCGTGGTGATCTGATCCGCAAAGCGGCCTACACCATCAACGGTCGCGCCGCTGAACTGGCCCCCTCGGTGCAACAGGCCGCATTGCCCGTGTTTACGCCAGACGCAGAGGCGCCTAATGCAGAGGTGTTTGCGGTAGAGCCAGAGGTGCTGCCGAAACTGATTGCGCCAACGGACCCGGAAAATACCCCGCCACTGCCGCAGATTACGGCGCAAGCCACACAGCCTGCGGCAGAGCCCACACCCCCCCCATCTGCCGCAATGGCGACCGGGGCACAGGTTGCGTTGATGGCAGCCCGGCTGCCGTTCCTTGTGTTCAGCGGCAATTGAGCCTGACTGGCAGACCACCGCCCTATGCTTTGGCCGGGGCGGTGATCTGGTCGCAAAATCCCCCTTCCCTTTGCGCCTGTCACCCGCTAAACAGCCGCCATCCGAGCCGGAACTGTGCGGCTGTGGCGGAATTGGTAGACGCGCAGCGTTGAGGTCGCTGTTCTTTAATCGGAGTGAAAGTTCGAGTCTTTTCAGCCGCACCAGTTCCAGCTCGGATCTATCCTGCCTTTTCCCAAGGCAGCCCCAAAAGTTCCTCATCGCATATTCACTTTTACGCAGTTCGGTGCGACTGTCGTCTATTGAACAGACAAGTCGCTTAACGGGTGTATGCCGGGAATCGGCTTCGGGCTGCGTGGCAGTCCGTTTTCCCGCCAAATTGCCCCCCGGCAGGCTAATTCCTGTCGTATCTCGCACAGGACTGCCCGTTTTTCCCGCAATTGCATGATGCAGAGGCGAATTGTGACAAGTTCGTTGCAAAGCGCACCGGCTTTCGGTTTAGTCAGGGTAACAACATTGCAGGAAACCTGCAGGACTTATCAGGGAGACTCGGGTGGCATCAGAAGCCCGCAACGACGCGTTCGTCGCATTTGAACACGTTCAGAAAAGCTATGACGGGGTAAGCCTTGTTGTAAAAGACCTGAACCTGACCATCGCCAAGGGTGAGTTTGTGACAATGCTGGGGCCGTCCGGGTCTGGCAAAACCACTTGCCTGATGATGCTGGCTGGGTTTGAAACCGCCACAAGTGGCGAGATCAAACTGGATGGTCGCCCTATCAACCAAGTGCCACCGCACAAGCGGGGCATTGGCATGGTATTTCAGAACTACGCGCTGTTCCCGCATATGACGGTGGGGGAAAACCTGTCCTTTCCGCTGGAAGTGCGCGGCATGGGCAAGTCCGAACGCGACGCAAAGGTCAAACGCGCGCTGGACATGGTTCAGATGTACGCCTTTGTGAACCGCCGCCCGGCGCAACTGTCCGGCGGGCAGCAGCAGCGCATCGCCCTTGCCCGCGCTTTGGTGTTTGACCCCACTCTGGTGTTGATGGACGAACCGCTGGGTGCGTTGGACAAACAGTTGCGCGAACATATGCAATTTGAAATCAAACACCTGCACGACAGCCTTGGCATCACTGTCGTCTACGTCACCCATGATCAGGGTGAAGCCCTGACGATGAGCGACCGGATTGCCGTGTTCAACGATGGCCGCATCCAGCAACTTGCCTCGCCCGCCGATTTGTACGAACGGCCCGACAACAGTTTCGTTGCGGGATTTATCGGTGAGAATAACAAGTTGCTTGGCACCATCGAAGAATTGTCGGGCGACAAGGCGTTGGTGCGGCTGGCCACGGGCGAGTTGATCGACGCAACCCCAGTGAACGTGACCGAAAAAGGCCAGAAAACACTGGTGTCGATCCGCCCCGAACGGGTGGAATTCAAGCCGGAACAGATGCCGCCCGGTGCCCATACCATCGGTGCCGAGGTGGTGGAGGTCATCTATATGGGTGATATCCTGCGCGCCCGGCTGAAAATGGCAGGGTCGGATGATTTTGTCATGAAGATGCGCAATACCCTTGGTCAGACCAAACTGACCACGGGGCAAATGATCAACGTGGGCTGGCATCCGCAGGATGCCCGCGCGCTTGACCCGATCTGACCCGGCCCGCGTATATGCGGCGGACTCAGCTACAAAAATAATCCAACAAGGGAGCCTACCAATGAAAAAACTGCTTATCCTTTCCACCGCGCTGACCGCTGTCAGCTTTGCCGCACAGGCAGATGTGACCGTGATGTCATGGGGCGGCGGCTATACCACCAGCCAGGTTGAGGCGTATCACAAGCCTTTCACTGCCGCGACCGGAACCGCTGTCGTGTCGGTTGACAGCGACAACCCGGCCCCTGCCGTCAAGGCGATGGTTGAGGCCGGCAACGTGACGGTCGATGTGGCCGACGTCGAATATGCCGACGCCATCCGTCTGTGCGATGACGGCATGCTAGAGCCGATTGATGCGGCAACCTTGCCTGCCGGTGCCGATGGCACGCCTGCGGTTGACGACTTTCTGCCGGGTGCCTTGACCGAATGTGCCGTGTCCACCATCGTGTTTTCGACCGTGTTTGCATATGATACCACCAAGTTCCCGGAAGGCCCGACCAAGATCGCCGATTTCTTTGATCTGGAAAAGTTCCCCGGCAAGCGTGGCATGCGCAAGGGCGCGAAAGCCAACCTTGAAATGGCGTTGATGGCAGACGGCGTTCCTGCTGCCGAAGTCTATGCCACTTTGGAAACCCCTGAAGGCCAAGACCGCGCGTTTGCGATGCTGGACAAGATCAAGGCCGACACCATCTGGTGGGAAGCCGGCGCGCAGCCGCCGCAACTGCTGGCGGATGGCGAGGTTGCCATGACCACCGCCTACAACGGCCGTATTTTCGGGGCCGCCGTGTCAGAGGGCAAGCCCTTTGCGACCGTCTGGGATGGTCAGGTCTATGAGTACGATCTGTTCGTGATCCCCAAGGGCGCGCCCAACAAGGACGCCGCATTGGAGTTCGTGAAGTTTGCAACCTCGACGCAGGCTCTGGCCGATCAGGCCAAGTGGATCAGCTATGGCCCGGCGCGCAAATCGTCTGGCCCGCTGGTGGGCATGTTTAACGATGGCAAGACTGAAATGGCGCCCTTCATGCCAACGGCTGCTGCCAACCTGACCAACGCGCTCGGGTCGTCGTATGAGTTTTGGGTGGACCGCGATGCCGAGCTGAACGAGCGTTTCAACGCATGGCTCGCGTCCAACTGATCTGATGTGCGGGCGCGGGGTACCCCTCGCGCCCGCATCCCTTCCGACCCCAAGGATACCCGATGGCCGAGTCCACGCCCCTGCTGACCACCGCCGATGGCCGCCCGCTGAAAGCCGCACTGGGGGCAGCGCAGGCCCGTGCCAAGCGCCGCGCGTTTCTTCTGGTGCTGCCGCTGCTGGCGTTTGTGGTGCTGACCTTTGTGATCCCGATCGGGACCATGCTGAAACGGTCGTTTGAACATGACGGATTTTCGGCCAACGCGCCGACGCTGGACGCGTGGTTTGACGCCAATCCCAAGGACACTCCGCCAGATGAGGCCGCCTATGCGGCGCTGGTGACGGACCTTGCGCAGATGCAAAAGAACAAGACCCCCGGTATGGCGGGCACCAGGATCAACTATACCGTGCCAGGCACGATTTCCCTGTTCAAGGGGGCGGCGCGTGCTGCCTCCAAGATGGAGCCGCCCTTCAAAGAGGCGCTGCTGGCCGATGATCCCGAATGGGGCAATCCACTGTTGTGGGTGGCAATGCGCGAGGCGTCAAATCCCTATACCACCGACTTTTACATGGTCGCGACCGACATGAAGCGCACCGCCGATGGCGGGGCTGAACGGGTGGATAAAAAGCAGCGGATTTACCGCTTTTTGTTCGCAAAGACCTTTATCCTGTCGGCAGTGATCACCGTCACCTGCCTTCTGCTGGCGTTTCCGGTGGCGCATCTTTTGGCAACGCTGCCGATGGCCAAGTCGAACCTGTTGATGATTCTGGTGCTGCTGCCGTTCTGGACGTCGCTGTTGGTGCGCACGACCAGCTGGATTGTTCTGTTGCAAGAACAGGGTGTTGCGAACAACATCATGGTGGCCATGGGCCTGGTTGGCGACGACAACCGATGGCGGATGATCTATAACCAGACCGGTACAATCATCGTGATGACGCATATCCTGCTGCCGTTCATGATCTTGCCGCTGTATTCGGTGATGCGGGTGATCCCGCCGTCGTA
>JANNNF010000202.1:0-3825 GCA_031398405.1 Rhodobacterales bacterium
ACTGCTCGGGCTCCTTTTCGGATTTGCCTCAAGTTTTGCGTGCAACCATAGGCAAAGGCGCGCTAAATTGAAAGTGCCGCTTTTGCGGTTTCAGGTGACAACCCGTAACTGTTGCCGTGGTGCCGCTTTGCCGGACACCAGCGCGTCATAGGGGTCCTCGGCTTGCAGCATCATATCAACCACTTGACGCAACAATTCACGCCGCCCGCGGGCCCCATAGAACCCCCCTGCTATCTGACTGGTTTCCAACAGATAATGCCGGTAATCGCGGTAGGCTCGTGTGTCTGGCCTCGTGGCCCCGGCAAAGAACGCTTCCAGCGGTTGCGGCGAGACAAATTCAGGCTTGGCATAGACCGCCGCCCCAAAACATTTCAGCGGAAGTCCTCGCCAAAGCACCTGCTGCCCGGCGGTAGAGTTGACCGTGACCGCAGACCGCGCGTGGTTCAGCAATTGTGCAAGCTTGCCACCGCGCACGAAATGCACCCGGCTGGTCACGCCGTGCTGTGCGGCGAGCCGGCGGATATCGCGGGCCACCGGTACACGGCCGTCCTCCAGCGGGTGGGCCTTGAACACCAGATGATGGTGTGGGGCGGCACCTTTGGCAAAGCCCTCCATCACCACGGTCAGGAATTGGGCCATGGTGGTGAAGGGGGAATGGCGCTGAAAGCTAGCGTCATGTTCCAGTTGCAAGATGACGAGATGATAGGGAAAGCCGCCATGGGTGATGCGAAAGGTGGCAATTCGCCGACCGATGGCATGGAAGGGCAGCATCACCAGACGCCTGCAATATAACCAGAACTCCTGCCCAACGGTCAGCGCCCGGTGCGGGCGAAAATTGCGATAATCCCAGAACCCGGTCATGACGAACCAATGGTATAGCGCGCCCCAGAACATGTGCTGGCGCATATCGCCCCAACGGGCGGGGGCATCAGGCAAGTCCATATCGGCCTTTGCAAGTGCCGTCTGCATATCGGCCACTGACAGGTCCATCAGCCGCGAATGGCCGTTCGACCCGCCACGTTCATAGGTTACCCAATAGGGGCGCAGATAGCCTTCCTCAAACACATGCACCGTGATGCCCTGCGCGCGGGCAAGGGCCACGGCATGGGCATGGATCGGCCTTGTGTCGCCATACAGCACCAGATCGGTGATGCCGTGGCCTGCAAGCAAAGCCGCGCAGGCCTGCGGCCAATCCTCCACCGTGCCGCGATAGGGAATGTAGCTGGCGTTTGACGGCCAGAACGCCCGGTCCCCCCGGTTGAACCCCACCCGCCAGACCTGAGCGCCTGCTTTTTCCAACATCCGGCCAAGCCTGTGGAAATAGGGGCCGTGCGGACCCTGCAAGAATAGAAAATGCCGCTTTCGCCCCGTAACCCGCATGATCTGTGTTGTCTGCCTATCCTAGCCCAGAGTGAAGGGGGAAAGCTGCCTTGGCGTTAACGGCTAATCCAAAAGCGCGGCAAATTTTAGGCGTTGGTTTGGCGGCGTGTCCGGGGGCTTGCATGGCACTGGGCGGGGGGCTACCTCTGTAGAGAAAATCAGGGGAAGCGCAATGTTCACAGGGATTGTCACCGATATCGGCCAAGTGCTGGATGTGCAGCTTGACGGCGACCTACGTGCCCGGATCGGCACGCGCTATGACGTTGTGGGCATAGATATTGGTGCGTCGATTGCCTGTGACGGGGTGTGCCTGACGGTGGTGGCGCTGGCTGCGGACAGTTTCGATGTGCAGATCAGCGCGGAGACGGTCAGCAAAACCAACATCGGCCGGATGGGATGGCCTGTGGGGCGGCGCTTGAATTTGGAACGTGCGCTGCGGGTGGGGGATGAGTTGGGCGGGCATATCGTGTCGGGCCATGTGGACGGGGTGGCGGAAGTGGTGGCTGTGGTGCCGGATGGCGCATCAGTGCGGGTGACGTTTCGCGCGCCAGAATCGCTGGCGCGGTTTATCGCCTCGAAGGGTTCGGTGGCCTTGAATGGCACGTCCCTGACGGTGAACGAAGTGAATGGCTGCGATTTCGGCATCAACTTCATCCCGCATACTCAAGCTGCAACGACCTGGGGCGACGTGGCAGTCGGCGATGCCGTCAACCTTGAGATTGACACCATGGCACGCTATGTGGCGCGGTTGCGCGAATGGGATTGATAGGGCACAACAGCGGCATGTCGTTCGCGCGCGGGGCCACTTGGCGCAAATATTGCTGGACTGTGGCGCGAGCCGAATTGTTGCCCACCTTGCCGATAGAGGTGGTGCGCCTCCGGGTGCGGCGGGCGCGCGAATTGGGGCTAGACTACAAAACCTATGCGTCGGTGCGGGCAACCACCGGCCATGACGTGGTGGCTTTTCTGTTTTCCAGCAACACCTTGCGGGTGTCTGTTCAAGTGCCTGTGATCCCTGTGGATCGGGCGGAAAAGCTGGCCACAGTTATGGCCAACCGGATCGGGCTCGCGGTGGCCCCATTGCAAGCCTTGGCCCTTGCGCAGAATGGGGTGCTGGAAAGCAGCCATCCCGCCCCGGTCGCTTTGGCAAATTTCGCTGACATTCGCGCGGCTCTGAGACTGGCCTTGGGCAAATTGCCCGGCGATCAGGTCCTGCTGGTGGGGGACATGGCGTTGGAACGCGACTGGTGTGCTGCGGGCCGGTTGGCGGGGTATTTGCCCGCCGACCGAATCTTCGCGGCCCAGTAAAAAAGGCGGCCCCGAAGCACCGCCGATTTTGCTCGATCAGATTAAATCACGCAGCGCGACCAACCAGAACTTCGTCCACCTTCTTGGCAGCACCAGCCTCGTCCACGCCCGATACGGCGGCAACTTCGCGGGTCAGGCGCTCCAGTGCGGCCTCATACAACTGGCGCTCAGAATAGGACTGTTCGCGCTGATCATCGGTGCGGTGCAGGTCGCGGACGACCTCGGCAATCGACAAAAGGTCGCCCGAGTTGATCTTCTGTTCATATTCCTGCGCGCGGCGCGACCACATCGCCCGCTTGACCTTTGCCTTGCCCTTGAGCGTATCCAGAGCTTTGGTCACCACATCGGGGGTCGACAGCGACCGCATCCCGATTTCTGTCGCCTTATGGGTCGGCACCCGCAGCGTCATCTTGTCCTTTTCGAACGTGATCACGAAAAGCTCCAACGTGAAGCCCGCGATTTCCTGTTCTTCGATGGAAATGATCCGGCCCACGCCATGCGCGGGGTAAACAACAAACTCGTTCGGGCGGAAATCAGGCTTCTTCGACTTGGTCATTCAGTGGCTTCCTCGGGTGTGAAGGCCGTTTTCCGACGACAAACCACCGTCCTGAACCATTTCGTTCAGGCGATGCAGTTGATTTGTCACAAGGATTTCCAATTTGGGGCGTTCAGCGCCAAAGCGGCTTCAGGCGTTCATGCTGGTTTATGAATATTGTATAACACAAAAACTAGCTGATTCCAACCGACGCAATACTGCACGTCAGGCGCGACGGCCGTTGATAACACTACATATTCCCGTGATATGCCGTCAAATCATACCCATCATGCCGAATCAATGTGCGAATCGTGATAATTTTTGATCGTTCTGCAGACCAAACCGAAAGCTCTAGCCGCCGAGCCCCGGAGTTTCCGAGAAATATTTCTCACGCTTGCCAGCCTCACCGTCGCGGGCCTCATAGTCTGGCAGCGGGTCTTTCTTGGTCACGATCACCGGCCACATTTCCGAATACTTGCGGTTGAACGACACCCATTCGTCCATATTCGGTTCGGTATCGGGCCGGATTGCATCGGCAGGGCATTCGGGTTCGCACACGCCGCAGTCGATACATTCATCGGGGTGGATGACCAGCATGTTTT
>JANNNF010000249.1:0-5769 GCA_031398405.1 Rhodobacterales bacterium
ACGCGGCATCCTCATCCGCCTGATCGGCGGTGAGAGCTACTGGCCCTACGGTCTCGCCTCGATCCAGGATCTTTGCCGCCGCAAAGGCATCGCCCTTGCCGTCCTCCCCGCCGATGGCCGCGACGACCCCAGCCTAGATGCCCTGTCCACCTTGCCCGTCTCCACCCTGCGCCGCCTGAAAGCCTTGTGCGATGCGGGGGGGGCGGTCGCAGCACAGGCGGCGCTGGCGCAACTGGCCCTCGCGGCTGGCCTTTATGCGCCCCCGGTGATGGGCGAGAAAACCGTGCCTCAGCAGGGTTGGTATCACCCGGCCCATGGCGTAAGTCCGGCCCCGGTTCCCGGCCCGAACCCGGTAGCAGTCGCCTTTTACCGCAGCTATCTGACCGCCGCCGATCTGGCCCCGATTGACGCGATATGCGCCGCGCTGACCGACCGGGGGTTCACGCCGCACGGGCTGTTTGTGCCATCATTCAAGGCCCCGGGGGCTCCTGAATTTCTGGGCCACGCTTTGGCCCATCTGGGCCCGGTGGCCATCGTCAACGCCACTGCCTTTTCCGGCAAAGGGCAGGACGGCACCTCGCCCTTGGATGCCCCCGGATGCCCGGTGTTTCAGGTCGGCCTGTCCACGGGGCGCAGGCGGGATTGGGCCGGGTCCGACCGCGGCCTGTCGCCCGCCGACCTAGCGATGCACGTCGTATTGCCAGAGGTGGACGGGCGCATCTTCGCGGGTGTTGTCAGCTTCAAATCGCCGGGCAAACGAGACCCCGACCTGCAGTTTTCCCGCTTTGCTCACCGTGCTGATGCAGGCCGGATCGCAGCGGTTGCAGACCGGGTTGCCGCGTGGCACCGTCTTGCGCAAACCCCGGCAGCTGACCGCCAACTGGCGGTGATCCTGTCCACCTATCCGGGCCGTCCCGACCAGATCGCCCATGCCGTAGGGTTGGATGCATTGGCCTCGGTTACGGGCGTTCTGACCACGCTTCAGGCAAAAGGCTACACCACCCAATCCCGCGAAAACCTTGGCCCCGCGCTGATCCACCAGACCCAAAGCTGGCCCTTGAGCGCCTACCGTGCCGCCCTGCAAACCCTGCCCGACGCGCTGCAGGCCGACCTTGACGCCGCATGGGGAAACCCCGCCTCTGACCCCGCCTGCCAAGACGGACAGTTCTTGTTCCCAAGCCTTGTCGCAGGCAATGCCCTGATCGCCCTGCAACCCGAACGCGGCGAAGTCGGCACCCGCGACGGCGACTATCACGACCTGTCCCGTACCCCCCGCCATGGCTATGTCGCCTTTTACCTGTGGCTCCGCGCGCAGGCCCCGCACGCCCTGATCCACATGGGCGCGCATGGCACGCTGGAATGGTTGCCGGGCAAGTCGGTGGCCTTGTCCGATGCCTGCTGGCCCGAGGTTTTGCTGGGGCCGACCCCGGTGATTTATCCCTTCATCGTCAATGACCCCGGTGAGGCGGCGCAGGCCAAACGCCGCATCGGCGCGGTGACCCTTGGCCATCTGCCGCCGCCCTTGGCCCTGTCGAAAACCCCCGATGCCCTGCTGCGGCTGGAACGGTTGCTGGATGAATACTCCACCGCCGATGGCCTTGACCCGGCCCGCCGCGACCGGCTGATCGGTCAGGTGAGGGTAGAGGCGCAGGCGGCAGGGGTGGAGGCGGACCTTGGCTTGCCGCCGGGTGCGTCAGCGGCCGAGGCGATCACCCGGATTGACCGCTTTGTCTGCGATATCAAGGAAAGCCAGTACGGCGACGGGCTGCATATCTACGGTGCGGGGCAGGGGGAAACCGATGGGCTGCTGCGCGCCCTGAACGGGCGGTTCGTGCCCGCGGGCCCCGCCGGCAGTCCCTACCGCGGCCGCACTGATGTGCTGCCGACCGGACGCAACCTCTACTCGGTTGATCCCCGCGCAGTGCCGTCGCGGTCGGCGCATGCCCAGGGGGTCAAGCTGGCTGAAGAACTGCTGCGCCGCCATTTGCAGGACAAGGGCGATTATCCGCGCGGCATGGTGCTGGACCTGTGGGGGTCGGCCACCATGCGCACGGCGGGCGAGGAAATCGCCATGGCGCTGCATCTGGCGGGCTTGGCACCAAACTGGGATGACGGGTCTGACCGGGTATCCGGGTTTGACGTGCTGCCGCTGGCTTTGCTGGGTCGGCCGCGCATCGACGTGACCTTGCGCATATCTGGCCTGTTCCGCGATATTTTCCCGGGGTTGGCCCAGATGTTCGAGGCTGGTGCGCAGGCGCTTGCGGCCCGCGACGAGGCCCCCGAGGACAACCCCTATGTCTTGGCCACGCCCCGCGTGTTCGGCCCCAAGCCGGGGCTTTACGGCATGGGCATGGGAGAAGCGTTGGAGGACTATACCGACGCGGGCCGCGCGGCAGCAGGCGAGGCATGGTTGTCGGCGTCCAGTTACAGCCTTGACGCCAAAGGCCAATCCCACCCCGACCGCGCGGCGCTGGAAGCCCGCCTGCTGGCCGCAGACGCCTTTGCCCATGTACAGGACCTGACCGAAACCGATATCCTGCTGGCCCCCGACTATGCCGCGCATGAAGGCGGCATCGCCGCTGCGATCGCCCATCTTGGCGGGGCTGTGCCCGCCCTGTATCACCTTGACACCACCAACCCGGACACCCCCCGGGCCCGCACGGTATCGGAAGAACTGGGCCGCGTGGTGCGCGCGCGTGCCGCCAATCCGGACTGGGCCAATGGCATGATGCGGCACGGCTTTCGCGGGGCGGCAGAAATCACCGCCACGCTGGATAATCTTGCAGCCTATGCCCATCTGACCCGCACCGTGCCCGCGCATCTGTTTGATCTGTACCATGAGGCTACCCTTGGCCGCGACGATCTGACGGCTTTCATGGACCGCGAAAACCCCGCCGCGTTGGCTGCCTTGCGCGCAAGGTTTGCAGCCTTGCGTGAGGCAGGCCTGTGGATCACGCGCCGCAATTCCATCGCGGCCAGCATGGAGGGCGCATGAGCGCGCCTCAGATCAAGGGGTGGTGTCCGGGTGCGCTGCGCCCGATGCTGTCGGGGGATGGCTGGGTGGTGCGCGTGCGGCCCGTGGCGGGCCGGCTGACCCAAGCCCAGGCGGTGGGGATTGCGGCGCTTGCGCGCCAGCATGGCAACGGCTGCATCGACCTTTCATCGCGCGCCAATGTGCAGATCCGGGGCGTGACAGATGACAGCCACCCCCCGCTGATCGACGGCTTGCGCAAGCTGGGCCTGATCGACGCAACCCCGGACGCAGAGGCCGCTCGCAACCTTGTTGTCACCCCGTTCTGGGACGATGGCGATGGCACGACCGACCTTGCACAGATACTGGGGCAGGCGATGGCGGCGGGCCCGGACTTGCCCGGTAAATTCGGCGTGGCACTGGATACCGGGCCGGTGCCGGTGCTGCGCCACGTGTCGGCCGATATCCGGGTGGAACGGGGCAGCGAAGGCGGGCTGATCGTGTTGGCCGATGGGATGGCCGCGGGGGCTGCGACAACGCGGACGGGTCTGGCCGCAACGGTCCAAAGCCTGGCCCAGTGGTTCGCCGCCCATGGTGTCACGGAAAACCGGGGCCGGATGGCCGCGCTGATCGCGTCAGGTGCCAAACCCCCCATGCTGTTTTCGGCGGTCGCAGCGCAGCCTGATCAAAGCGCGCCCGCAACCCCCGGCCTTGTGCCGCAAGGCGCATTGGTGGCCTTTGCGTTCGGCCAGATGACAGCACAGACCCTTGCCGGGCTCGCCGATCTTGGGCCCCTGCGCATCACGCCGTGGCGGATGGTGCTGCTGGAAGGGGCGCAAACGATGCCTGACCTGCCTGATCTGATCACCGCCCCTGACGATCCGCTGCTGCGGGTCATTGCCTGCACGGGGGCACCGGGGTGTAATCAGGCGCATGGCCCAACCCGCAGTCTTGCGCGCGCCCTTGCGCCGCTGGTGCGGACTGCTCTACACGTCTCAGGCTGTGCCAAGGGCTGCGCGCATCCGCGTGCTGCCCCCCTGACCCTGACCGCCACGCAAGCTGGCTATGCCCTTATCCGCAATGGCACTGCCGCCGCGCAGGGGCCGACCTATTCCGCAGCCGACCTTAAGACAAAGTTGCCCTGATGCCCCACAGCTATATCACCGATGGCGCCGAGATTTACCGCCAGTCTTTCGCCACCATTCGCGCCGAGGCGGCGCTTGCGCGCTTTACGCCCGAGGAAGAGGTGGTCGTTGTCCGCATGATCCACGCCGCGGGCATGGTCGGGCTGGAGGCATATGCCGACTTCACCCCCGGCATGGCGATTGCGGCGCGCGCGGCGCTGGAGTCTGGCGCGCCGATCCTGTGCGATGTGCGCATGGTCAGCGAAGGCATCACCCGGCCCCGGCTGCCCCGCGACAATCAGGTGATCTGCACCCTGCAAGACCCGGCGGTGGCGGGCATGGCGGCGGCGATGGGCAACACCCGTTCGGCGGCGGCGGTCGAGCTTTGGCGGCCCCATCTGGCGGGCGCCGTGGTCGCCATCGGCAACGCGCCAACAGCGCTGTTTCATTTGCTGAACATGCTCGAAGACCCTGCCTGCCCACGTCCCGCCGCAATCGTGGGCGCACCCGTCGGTTTCATCGGGGCTGCGGAATCAAAAGACGCGCTGATGGTGGCAGCCCCCGTGCCGTCGATGGTGATCCGGGGACGGCTGGGCGGGTCCGCGATCACTGTCGCCGCCATCAACGCGCTGGCAAGCCGCAAGGAATGACCATGGGCCGCATCATCTGCGCAGGCTTAGGGCCGGGCGATCCTGACCTGATCTCGGTCCGGTCTGACCGGGTGATCCGGGGGGCCGCGCATGTGGCCTATTTCCGCAAGGGCGGGCGCAGCGGTCAGGCGCGCCGCATCGTGCAGGGAATGCTGGCACCCGGTGTCACCGAATACCCGATGGAATACCCGATGACAACCGAACTGCCGTTCGACAGCCCCGAATACATCGCGGCCTTGGCGGGGTTCTACGACGATTGGGCGGCCCGGCTGGCCCTGCTTGCGCAGACTGCCGAGGTGGTGGTGCTGTGTGAGGGGGATCCGTTCTTCTATGGGTCGTTCATGCATCTTTACACCCGCCTGCAAGGTCGCGCGGTGATCGAGGTGATCCCCGGCATCACCGGCATGACGGGCTGCTGGCACGCGACGGGCACCCCCATCACTTGGGGCGATGATGTGATGACGGTGCTGATGGGCACTTTGCCCGAGACGGACCTCGTGCGTCACATGCAGGCGGCGGACGCGTTGGTCATCATGAAAACCGGGCGCAATCTGCCCCGCGTGCGCCGCGCGCTGTCCGCTGCGGGGCGGCTGGACGACGCCTGGCTGGTGGAACGCGGCACCATGCCCGATCAGCGACTGGCCAGGTTGTCAGAGGTGGATGTCGCCGACTGTCCGTATTTCGCCATCGTGTTGGTGCACGGGCACGGCCGCAGGCCCGAGGTGGCGGAATGACTGGCTGGCTGGTGGTTGCGGGCCTTGGTCCGGGGGACGAGGCAATGGTGACGCCCGAAGTGCGCGCGGCGCTGGCCGAGGCCACTGATGTGGTGGGCTATATCCCTTATGTTGCGCGCGTTGCCCCGCGGGACGGGCTGACCTTGCACCCGTCAGACAACCGCGTCGAACTGGACCGCGCGGGCCATGCCCTGAGGATGGCGGCAGCAGGGCAGCGGGTCGTGGTCGTCTCATCCGGTGATCCGGGAGTGTTTGCCATGGCGAGTGCGGTGTTTGAGGCGATGGAGACC
>JANNNF010000114.1:0-4096 GCA_031398405.1 Rhodobacterales bacterium
CATGAGGGACCGTTTCAGGCGTTGCGCCGTCTTGGCACATCAGGGGGGCAGGGGCCTCGCCCTCGGCCATCAGTTTGAAATCCAGCAGGCGATGGGTGTAGTCGAAGGTTGGCCCCAGAACCTGACCGCCGGGCAGATCCTTGAAGGTGGCGCTGATGCGGCGGTCGACAGTCATGTCGGTGGTATTGACCGGGTTTGATGCGCCCAGACGGGGCAGGGTGGTGCGGTAGGCGCGGATCAGAAAGACCGCCTCGATCAGATCACCGCGCGCCTGTTTGATGGCCAAAGCGGCCAGATCAGGGTCGAAAAGTGAGCCTTCGGCCATCACCCGGTTGACCGCCAGCCGAAGTTGCTCGCGGATTTGCGGGATGGTCAACTCGGCCACGGCGGTATCGCCCCGGCGTTCCTCGGCAAGCCAGGCGTGGGCGTTGTCGATGGCGCGCTCGCCGCCTTTGACTGCAACATACATCAGGCGGCCCTCACGTGAGTTGAACGTGGCAGGCCCGCGATTGTGCTCCCGCAGGTGAACAGGCAATCAAAGCCCAAAGGAAACAGTGCCCGGTTTGCCTGAAATGCGGCGGTTTCGGGCAAGGAAAGGTGTGCTGTCGTCTGGATGCCCGGGCCAGAAAGGGTGGGGCCTGTGGGACCAAGCGCATCCATCTCGACAATCAGGGTGGTGGAACGGTCGGGGTAATCAGGCCGGCCTATGGCAAAACGGTCCACAGGGGACAGGTCGAGCCAGCGGCCCAAAGCGAATTGTGCTTTGCTCGCCGCCACCAAGGGCGCGCCGATGTGAAATGCGATCCAGTCGCGCACGGGCTGGCAATCTGCGGGGCCTGCCAGATGCAGGGGCGTGGTGGCATCGCACAGGGTAAGCATGGCAGTGCCCGCAGCGATGGACAAGGGCGTGGGGGGATTAGCCCCGGTCAGCGGGTTAACAGTTCCGGGCATGGCCAGTGCGTTCAGAATGGCACGAAAGGCGTGGGCCGATTGCGTGGGCGCATCGGCAAAGCCGCCTTGCAGGTGGGTGGTGGTCATGCGTCCTCTCCCCTGACCATGGTAAAGAAATCGACCTTGGTGGCGGCAGCCTTTGCAGCGCGGGTGGTGCGGCGGGCCGCAGCCTCGGTGGCCAAGGTTTCAATCACGGCGTGGTGGGTGGTATCCCTTTGCAGCAGTGCGTCAAGAATTGCGGCGCGGGTGGCGTGAGCCTTGTCGCGGCCCTGCACCCATGCGTGACCGACCGCGCCATCCGACAGTTGCACGGCGGCGCGGGTGACGGTCACCTCGCCCAGATTGAAGGGTTCTGCCGTACCGCCGACGCGGCCGCGTACCATGACGGCGCCAACCTCGGGCTGGCGGAGGTGCTGATGCGCGGGCAGGTCGGGCAACAGTGCCGCCAGCCGCGCGGGCGGAGCTTTGGCCAGAAGCGCCATCCAGCGTTGGCGTGGGGTCAGATGGGGTTGGGACATGACGGTCTATACACCTTGCGATGTTGTCTAGTATTCTATACAACTAGACAAATCATAGGATGTGCATCGGTGGAGGGCAACGGATGTTGCATGAATTTTTGATGACAAACAGGGGCGGGGCGTGACCCGCAGTGTGATCTGGAGGTCTATTGCAAATACCATCGAGGCCGAGATTGCGGGGGGCCTTTATCGGCCGGGTGACAAGCTGCCGACAGAGGCGGCGTTTGCAGCGCGCTTTGGCGTAAATCGCCATACGGTGCGGCAGGCATTGGCTGCGCTGGCGGCGGCCGGCACGGTGCATGCGCGGCGCGGGGCAGGGGTGTTTGTGACGGCCCAGCCCACGGATTATGCGCTTGGGCGGCGGGTGCGGTTTCACCAGAACGTTGCGGCCTCGGGGCGCACGCCCTCGCGGCGCATCACGCGGCTGGAGACGCGGCCTGCGACGCCGCGCGAGGCAGAGGCGTTGGGGCTGGCTATTGGGGCGGATGTGCAGGTGATTGAGGGCGTGTCGCTGGCGGATGGGCAGCCGTTGGCGGTGTTCCGGTCGGTGTTCGATGCGGGGCGCATTCCGGGATTGCTGGCGGCGATGCAGGGGCAATCGTCGGTGACGATGGCCTTGGCGGACTGCGGGATCACGGATTACACCCGGGCCGAAACCCGGATCACGGCCAAGCTGGCGACGCCGTTGCAGGCGCTGGCTTTGCAGGTCGCCGAAGGCGCAGCAGTGCTGCGGTCAATGGCGGTGAATGTGGACGGGGCAGGGGTGCCGGTGGAATATGGGGTGACGTGGTTTGCAGGAGATCGGGTGACGCTGACGGTGGCACCCGAGGGGTGAGTGTCATGGGGTTGTCACATGGGGCGGATAGCCGGGAGGCATTTTTGCAAAGGACTGCCCATGCCAACGCTGCCACCCATCCGCCTGACGCATGCGCAAAGTTTGATGGGTGGTCAGCTGGTGGATCATCCGGTGACGGTGGCCGAAGGGCTGATCGCAACAGGTGCCGCACCTGAGGTGAACCTCGGCGGTTACTACCTGCTGCCGGGGATTGTCGACCTGCATGGCGATGGGTTTGAGCGGCATCTGTCGCCGCGCCCATCGGCGCCATTTGAGCCGAAAATGGCGCTGGCATCGGCGGCGGCGGAACTGGCGGTGAACGGGGTGACAACGGCGTGGTTCGCACAAAGCTGGAGCTGGGAGGGCGGCTTTCGGTCTGGTGCGGCGTGCGACTCTTTGCTGGCGGCATTGGCGCAGGTCAGAGGGCAGATCTTGCCGGATGTGCGGGTGCAGATCCGGCTGGAAACCCATGTGACTGATCAGCATGACGCAGTGCGCGCAGCGGTGGCAAGGTATGGGGTGGATTACGTGGTGTTCAACAACCACCTGCCCGAGGCGCTGGAGATGGCACAAAACCGCGCTGACCGCTTTGCGCAATGGGCGGCACAAACCAGCCGCAGCCATGCCGAGATGCTGGCCATTGTGAACGGCGCATCGGCGCAGGACCCGCATGTGCCAGAGGCTTTGGCGCGGATCGCGGCTGAATTTGCAGTGCATGGGGTGCGGATGGGGTCCCATGACGATGGCGACGCAGAGACGCGGGCGTATTATCGCGGCATTGGTGCGGCCATCTGCGAATTTCCTACCAGCTTTGCGGCGGCAGAGGCGGCCCATGCGGCGGGTGAACCTGTGCTGATGGGCGCGCCTAATGTGGTGCGGGGGGGCAGCCAGTCGGGCAACATCGCGGCGCAGGATCTGGTCGAGGCCGGGCTGTGCGATGCGCTGGTGTCGGATTACTACTACCCCGCGCTGGCGCAGGCAGCCTGGGCGCTGGTGGAGCGTGGGGTCTGCGATTTGGCAACCGCCTGGCCAATGATTTCAACTGCCCCGGCGCGAATTGCGGGACTGGGCGACCGTGGGGGCCTCGGCACGGGCCAGCGCGCCGATCTGGTGGCGGTGAACATGGAGACGCACCGAGTGGAGATGACTCTGTGTGCGGGCCGCGTGGCGCATCTGTCGGGCGCGCTGGCGCGGCGGTTCTGGACATGACGCAACTGGAAACGGCGCGTCTAATCTTGCGGCGGCCGCACTGTACGGATCTGCCCGCCTACCGCGCATATTGCATGTCAGACCGCACACGCTTTACCGGCGGGCCCTTTTCAACCGCCAAGGCGTTTGAAAAGCTTGCAGCGATGATCGGCCACTGGGATATGCGCGGCTTTGGTCGTGTGATCGCCTGTGACCGGGTGTCGGCGCGGCCGATCGGGCATGTCGGGGCTTTGCAGTTGGAGGATGACCAGCCGCCCGAAATGACCTGGACCCTTTGGTCTAATGCCGATGAAGGTCAGGGCGTGGCGTTTGAAGCCGCCCACGCCTATCTGGACCATGTTTACCATGCACGGTTGTTCCCGATGCTTTTGGCCCATGTCGAACCTGAAAACCTGCGGTCCCGCAACCTTGCCCTCCGGCTGGGCGCGGTGCTGGACACCACAGCCACAGCCCCAACCCTGGTCTGGACGAAAACAGCGGTCACCTACCGCTTCGCGACCAGCGACTAGCCGTTGTACCTGTCCAGAAATGCTTCTGCCTTCAGGGATCGGAAATCGTGCAGTGCCGCGCGCAGTGCGTCATG
>JANNNF010000289.1:0-1683 GCA_031398405.1 Rhodobacterales bacterium
GCCGGCCCAAGAAACGTTGTTCCAAGAACTAGAAACCCAGCAAACAGCACGTGGCCAAGAAACACCACTATCGACTGTCTCTGAAACTCCGTGGGGTCATTGGCAGCCTTCGAAAGCTGCGGCAAAAAGAAATTGGTGGCCGATTTCGCCATCACCAGTGTCGGGGTCAATGTCAGCGTTATACCCATAGAGAAAACAGCAAGCGTGGCCATGCCCATCTCGCGCCCGACGATCAGCTTTTCGCCGTTGAACACCAAGAACAGCAAGATGCCGTTGGCCAGCAGTGGCCAGCCAAAGCGCAATGATCCGGCCATGATGGTGCGGTCAAACACCAGTTGCCAGCGTCGTTCAGCCACCAGATGTGACGTCACAGCAGCAATTCCGGCCTGCATCAAGATTGCATAAAGCATCACTTGCCAGTCACCAAACCAATGGGCCAGCGGCCAGACCGCCAGCAAAGACAGCAAGGCGGGTACGCCGCCGGTCAACATCAGAGGCCAGAACCGCATCTGGCGGTTCATCCGGTAGACGTCGAAATGCACCAACGCGTTCAACACCGGCACGAGCGCTAAAAGCTGATACGCCCAGGCAGCTTCGGGAATTCCCAAAAAATCCGCCATCGGACCCGCGATGGCAAACAGCGCGACACCCGAAATAACGCCCCGCAGCAGCTGAAACCCCTGCAAGGCTGCCTGAAACCGCGGGTCTTCACCTTCCTTCGCTTGCACGATCTGTTGCTGCAACCCAAGGGCTGACATCATCTCGACCACCGCCATGGCCACGGCAAACGTGGACGCCACGCCATAATCCGCGACCGGGATAAGCCGTGCCACGATCAGATTGCGCGCCAGCAGCAAAAGCGAGGCGGCCGCATTGCCTGACAGGATCAAAAGGGCGGAGCGAAACATCAGGTAACCACGCTGTATAGATCAAGAGCCTGGCAAGGCTGCACCGAAGAACTGACCTGCTTCTTTGCATTTGCAGCGTAAGGGTCAAGAAGCTTTGATAAAGGCTGGCAAACAAGCTCAAAATCCGGCTTAAAGGGCACAAGAAACGCCCTTGTAGAATGTTCGATGCGCCGAACATGTCATCGCCCGGGGAATGAACCAGGAGTGCCCGTCAGATGACACTGCCGCCTGAGAGCCGCAGCCTCGCCCGCGTCGCACGGGGTGATCTTTGCGCAGGCTGTGGTGCATGTGCAGGGCTATTGCCGAACAAGATTGACATGGTTGTAACCCCCCCTGGGTATCTGCGGCCTCATCAGACCGCTCCGTTGACCGCGGCTGAAGATGCGCTGGTAGCCGCCGTCTGCCCCGGCCTTGGACAATCTGTGACCGCAGATGGACGTGCCGATCCAATCCTCTGGGGTCCGTTTGTAACAATGCAGACCGGCTGGGCGACCGACCCTGTCATCCGCTTTGCCGGATCATCGGGTGGGGCTTTGTCGATGCTTCTGGTACATTTACTGGAAGCGGGCACGGTAGACGCCGTCGTGCAGACGGCAGCAGCACCTGACCTTTCTATTGGCAATACCACGGTAATCACGGCTGATATCGCAGGCATCACGGCTGCGGCAGGCTCTCGCTATGCACCATCTGCCCCGCTGGCCGACGTGCGCGCGCAAGCCGCCTCGGGGCGGCGCTTCGCCTTTGTGGGCAAACCTTGCGACGCCGCCGCCCTGCG
>JANNNF010000323.1:0-8232 GCA_031398405.1 Rhodobacterales bacterium
GCGCGGCACCCGCACGGCGCAATACACCTATTCCGGTTGCCCGATGGCCCCGGGCATTGACCAGACCAATGAGCCTGGCAGCCACTGTGCCGCCTATGCCGAGGCAATCTATAGCCATCTGGCGCAAAGCCCGCAGATCACTCCCGTAATTCTTGCCGCCCGCTGGACCCTGTATCTGGAGGGCAGCGGGTTCGACAATGGCGAAGGCGGTATCGAAGCGGTGCCCCCCGCCCCCTAAGACGCTACCCCGCTGTCGCCGACCGAGGCCGCCCGCAAAACAGCCGTCGCCGCCGCCTATCAGGCTGCGGTGGCGCGGCTGCTTGCGATGGGAAAGACGGTGATCCTGATTACCCCGGTGCCCGAAGTGGGCTGGGATGCACCGCGCCACATGGCCTTTGCGCATCTGCGGGGATTGGACGTCGTGCTGGATACGTCCTACGACCGCTTTGTTGCGCGCAATGCGGCCACGCTTGCGGCGCTGGTGCCAGACCCTGTGCCTGCAGGGCTTATCGTGATCCGCCCCGACGCAATCTTGTGCAACACCGACGTGCCGGGGCGCTGCGTGGTCGCCCGCGATGGCATTCCACTTTATGCCGATGCAGACCACCTGACCAACCGAGGCGCTGCGTTGATCGTCGCGGCATTTGCCCCCTATTTGGCCCAGCCCCCGAACTAGACGAACGCAGCCAGACTTGCTACGCACCCCGCACTGAAACCTGACCGGAGCCAGCCTCGTGCCAAACCTGACCGCCGTTTCCCCGCAGGGGCTTCGTTTCGCTGTGATCGGCCTTGGCCGGATGGGGATGCGCCATATTCAGGCCGCGCAAAGCCTTGGGATGACGCTGGTGGGCGGGGCTGATCTTTCGCCGCAGGCCCGCGCGACCTTGACCCAAGATCATGGCGTGCCGCCCGAGGCCTGCCTTGAAGATGGCTTGGCCCTGCTGGCCGCCGTCAAGCCTGAGGCGCTGGTGGTGGCAACCACCGCCCCCAGCCACGCCAATTTTGTTCTGGCAGCCATCCAAGCCGGGGTGCGCCATGTTCTGTGCGAAAAGCCGATGGCCAGCTCTATTGCCGAAGGTGAGGCCATGCTGGCTGCCTGTGCGGCCTCTGGCACCCGGTTGGCAATCAACCATCAGATGCAGTTCATGGACCAATATACCCGCGTGCGCGACCTGATCGGGTCAGACCAGATGGGCCCATTGGCCAGCATCCTTGTGGCCGGATCGAACTTTGGCCTTGCGATGAACGCCAGCCATTATTTCCAGATGTTCCGCTACATCACGGGCACTCCGGTGGCCGAGGTGCAGGCGTGGTTTGAAGCGGATGCGCTGACCAACCCGCGCGGGGCGCAATTCGACGACGCGTCAGGCCGGGTGCTGGCGCGCAATGCGCAAGGCACCACGATGTTCCTCGATTTTTCGGCCCGTGCGGGCTGGGGGGTTTGTGTGACCTACATTTGCCGCAACGGCCAGATCACGGTGGATGAACTGCGCGGCGAAATGCGGGTGGTGTCGCGGCAGGCCGCGCACCGCGATCTGCCAACCACGCGCTACGGCATGCCGGTCGATGTGTCGGAGTTTCCTATTCCGCCCGCCGATGTGGTTGGGCCGACCGCTGCTGTCTGGGACGCAATGCTGGCGGGACGCGACTATCCTGACGGGGCGGCGGGCCTGCACGCGCTGCGCTGCCTCGTGGCGGCCCATGCGTCACATCGCACAGGGCGGGCCATGGCGCTGAACGATGCGTCCTTGCCTGTGTCCGAAATTTTCAACTGGGCCTGAGGGGATTTCCATGACCGACCGCACCGTTGCCATCATTGGCGCAGGCTTCATGGCCGAAGAACACGCCCGCGCCTTTGCTGCCCTTCCGGATGTGCGGATCGTGGGGGTGCACAGCCGCACCCGCGACCGGGCGGTGGCTTTGGCCGATAAGTATGGCGCTACGGTTTATGACGATGTGGCAGCGCTGTGGCAGGGCACGAAGGCCGATATCGTCGTGGTGGCCGTGCCGGAACTTGCGGCCCGCAAGGTGTGTGAAGGCGCGTTTGCCCACCCATGGCTGTGCTTTCTGGAAAAGCCGGTGGGCTTTGATCTGGCCGATGCACAGGCGATCGAGGCCGCAGCCCTTTCCAACAACGCCCGCGCCTATGTTGCCTTGAACCGCCGCAGTTTCGCTGCCACGCGGATGGTGACGGCAGCCTTGGCCAATGACGCAAGCCCCCGCCTGATCACCATTCTCGACCAGCAATCCATGGCAGAGGCCCGCGCGGTGCACGCCCCCGAGGCGGTGGTGCAGACTTGGATGTATGCCAATTCCATTCATCTCGTCGATTACTTCACCCATTTCGGACGCGGGGCCATTACCAACGTGACCGTGACCTCGCCTTGGGTGCAGGATGCCCCGGGTTCGGTGCTGGCAACGATCAACTATGACAGTGGCGATATCGGCCAGTATCAGGCGGTATGGAACGGCCCTGCCCCTTGGGCGGTGACGGTGGGCACGGCCGAAGCCCGCTATGAACTTCGCCCCCTCGAAAAACTGTCAATCCAGCCAAAAGGCCAGCGGCGCAGCGTGGAGCAGCCTGCCGACCAGGTGGACAGTGATTTCAAACCGGGGCTGATCGTGCAAGCGAAGCAGGTTCTGGCGGCACTTGACGGCCAAGCAGTGCCGCTGGCCTCCATTGCACAATCGACCCGGTCGATGCGGTTGGTGGCGGCGATCTACGGGTTCAAGCCACTGACCGGCCCTCTGTAGCGCGCCCAAATTTCTTCGAAGAAATTTGCAAAATCCTTCGAAGGATTTTAGGGCTATCCTGCCAGAAACGCGTTCACGATGCCCAAGCCCACGGGTCCGGATTTCTCGGGGTGAAATTGCGTGCCGGTCACATTGGCGCGTTTGACCGCCGCTGTCACCGGTACCCCGCCATAGTCGTATTGCGCCAGCAGATCTTGTCGCAGGGTTGGTTCAGCGTGGAAAGAATGCAGGAAATATACCGGCACCCCCGGCTGCAATCCCGCCAGCACTGACCCGTCCCAGCCATTGACCCCACCGGGGATCAGCCCTGCCCAGCCAATCGACGGCAGCTTGCGCCGCGCCCCGTCTGCCCCGACCCGGGCCATCGCCCGCACGGCACCGGGGATCAGACCCAGACCCGGCGTGGCTCCGAATTCCTCACTGTGTTCCATCAGCATCTGCATCCCCAGACAGATGCCCAGCAGTGGTCGCCCGGTCGCCACATAGGCGTGGATTGCGGGTACAAATCCGCCTGATCGCAGCCCCGCCATACCATCGGCAAAGGCCCCGACACCGGGCAAGATCACCCTGTCGGCATGTGCCAGACGGGACGGGTCTGACGACACTTCGATATCCGTGGCCCCCGATACTTCAAGCGCGCGGCGCACGGAAAACAGGTTGCCCATGCCATAGTCAACGACGACAACCTTCATAGTGCCCCCATTTCGGCCCGCAACTCGGCCAGTGTCGCGCGCCCGTAATGCAGCGCATCCGCCACGGCCACTGCATCGGCCCCCGCCGCCAGAGCTGTCGCCAGATCCCCCTGCGCGCCGTAGCCGCCCGAGGCGATCACCGGCACGTCGACCACTGCCGCCACTGCCGCAATCAGATCCAGATCATAGCCCTTGCGGGTGCCTTCACGGTCAATCGCCGTCACCAGCACTTCACCTGCCCCCAAAGCGACGCCCCGTTTGACCCAATCGACCACATCCAGCCCCGAGCGTTCGCGCCCGGTTTCGGTAAAAACCTCCCACCGGCCCGGGGCCTGTTGTTTGGCCTCGACCGACAGGACCATGGCCTGTGACCCGAACCTCTTGGCCACCTCGGTAATCAGGTCAGGCCGCGCCACGGCGGCAGTGTTGATCGCCACCTTGTCAGCACCTGCGCGCAGCAGTTCTGTCACGTCATCCAAGGTGCGGATGCCGCCGCCCACTGTCATCGGCACGAACACATCTTGCGCGGTGCGCCGCACCACCTCGGTCAGTTTGGACCGACCGTACAGGCTGGCCACAATGTCGATGTAGAGCAGTTCATCCACCCCGGCCTCATAGTAGCGGCGGGCGAAATCATAAGGATCGCCCATCACGCGCAGGCCTTCCATCTGCACGCCTTTGATCAGGTTCGGCCCCTTTATGTCCAGCCTTGCGATCAGCCGCGCGGGCATCAGGCTGGGTCCGTGACCCGGTGGCGCAACTGCCACTGATTGCCATCGAGCCGCCACAGATGCGGGGATTTGAAGCTGTCCGCCAGATTGTCAAAATAATCGCGGTCCATCACTGGTTGCCCGAAAACTTTGGAAACCCCGGGAAATTCCTGTTCCGACAGGCTGAGGTATTTGAAAATCTCCTCGGCAAAGCGTTCGGGGAATTCGCCGTCGAATTTGTTTGCCAGTGCCACACCTTCATCGCGGGTGATGTCGCCCGACCGCACCTCTTGCGCCGCGTCATAGGTGGCGCGGCCGATACCGAACTTGGTGAAGGTGGTGTAGTAGTGGAAATCGTCGATCCTGTCGTCGATCGAGTTGTACTTGCTGTAGGTCCCGGGGGTGCGTTCCGGGCTGGCCTTAAAGCCACCATGTTCGACCGAATAGTAATAGGCGCTTTGCGGGTGCCATTTCAGGTAATAGCCAAGATAATGCACCTCGACCTTCTGCGCCTCGATCCGGGCGGGATCGGCGGGCAGGTAGGGTTGCAGTTCCACCTTTTCCACCC
The DNA here is from genome assembly GCA_031398405.1 of Rhodobacterales bacterium. Taxonomy (GTDB): domain Bacteria; phylum Pseudomonadota; class Alphaproteobacteria; order Rhodobacterales; family Rhodobacteraceae; genus JANNNF01. The sequence continues at coordinate 4,725 of JANNNF010000323.1, forward strand.
CGAACTGGTCGCGCAGATCGGCCAGGGACGTGCCGCCTAGGTAGATTTTCGACGGATCGTCGGACGTGAAATAGGACCAGTCCCGTTTGGCGGACGTGGTATCGCCGATGGGGTTGCCGTATTCGGCCTCGTTCTCGCCGTAGAACACCAAAGGCACGTTGTGCAGCAGCGCCATCTTGGGGCCAAGGTTCTTTTGCCCGAACATGAAGGCCTGAAACGGGTGGAACAGGTTTTCCACCGCCAGACGAGTCAGCAGCCGGTGGATTCGGCCGTTCGGCGTGGTCAGCAGATTGTCAAACCCCGCATGAATCCACGACTGGAAATTCTGCCAGCCCCAGTCGGTATAGACATGCGGTGCCCACGTTACGGTCAGCGGGTGCATGCCATATTTGTATTTCAGCATGTGGGCCGCATAAAAGCTGTCCTTGCCGCCCGACCCGGGCACGATGCAGTCATAGCTGCCGTCATGCTTGCGGTGCTGGTCGCACAGGTCCATCAGGGCGCGTTCCCGTTCAGCCCAGTCAATCGTGTTCTGCTTTTGCTCGGCCACCCGACACGCATCGCAGACACCTTCGGCATCGAAATGGATGGTCTTTTTCTTGCTGTCCTTGGTGTGGGCATATTCCACCGCCGAATTCGGGCGCTGATTGGAAATGATACAGCGCGTGCAGAAGGCCACATCCAGCGGCAGGCCATAGCGGGCCTCGGTCGGATGCGCCGTGCGGAAGGGGGCAAGGTCGATCTCGCGCCGGGCGGGGTAGATGGTCATGCTTGGCCTCATTCTTGGGGGTCGCAGCGGGGTTGTGCGTGGGTTTAGCCTATCGCGGCGGGAACGGCAAAGGCTGGCGCGCAGGAAATCAGGGGGTTTTCAGATGGCCGGTCAGGTTGGATCTTGCGGCAGGGTCGAGTGTGAACAAATCAAGGTCTGGAATGGTCTGGTGCAGGCTGGCCAGAAACTGGGTCACATTGGGCACGATGGTGGCACTTGTCTGGCTGACCGCCCCGATGGACACGCCAGAATAAACGCCAGAGCCGTCGACCCATTGCGGCTTGCCGCGCAATGGGCGCTCTTCCAGCCAGAAGTAGGGGGTGGAGCCCAGATCGACCCCGACAAAACCAATGCGCCGATAGCCCAAGGACAGCGCAAGCAGGGTCAGCCGTGCAACACTCCCCGTCACCGCAAAGCCAAGAGCAAGATCGGGGGCCTTCAGCACGCGGGGGGCCACAAAGTGCTGCCACACTGCCTGCCAGTTTGCCAGTTTCCTGCGCACCGACACGGACACACGGGTATAGCGGAACAACGGAAATTCGGACTCCAGTCGCGCCAGCCAATTGGTTTCATGTTTGGCCCGGTTCTGAAACCAGATCAGCGCGGGCTTGTCTTGGGCCCGCAGCTTAGTTGCGATGGCGCTGTAATGGGCTTCGTGCGCCACCAGTTCCAGCGAATAGAGGTCAAATGCAATCGGTGCCACGGCGGCCATGTTGATGCAGGCAGAGGTGCCCGCCTCTATCGCCGCGATATCGGCCTCGGACAGATCGTTGACCGTGCCACCCGCGCCGATGATGTAGAACGTATCTTGCGGAGCGTTCGCGCGGTAGGCGGCAACCTGGGTGGTATCCACGCCCCGTGTGCGCAGCCACGCCCCCAGATACCGCGCCTTTGTGATCCACAGGTCCATCATTGCAGCGCCCGCCGCGCGGCCTCCAGATCGTCCATGGTATCAATATCAACTGATGCAGCCCGGGGCATCACATAGCCCACCGTGCCCGCATCGACAAAGCTTCGGGTGCGGTGCAACCGCCCGACCGAGGAGATATAAATTGCCCCGTTCAGCACATAGGCGGGCGGCAAGTCCTGTCTGCGGGTCACACCGGGCAGCGGCAACAGCGGCTGCAAGCGCCCATCCGCCAGCCCGTACATCCAATAGGGCGGCTCGGCGGTCTCACAGACCGACACCACAGATTGCGCCCCCGCTGCTTGCATCTGCGCCCACGCGGCATCAATATGTGCGGCGGTGCGAAAGGGCGAGGTGGGCTGCAACAGCGCCACATGGGTAAACCCTGGCACACGGGTCAACGCGTCCAGCACCACATCCAGACTGCTGGCAGTATCGCTGGCAAGATCAGCACTGCGCACAAACGGCACATCGCACCCCTGCGCGCGCGCAATCTCGATGATTGCTTCGCCATCCGACGACAGGATGGAGCGGTCCACGCAAGTAGCCCCCAATGCCGCCTTTATCGTCCAGCCGATCAAGGGCTTGCCACCCAGATCGGCAATGTTCTTGCCCGGCAGGCCCTTTGACCCCGCCCGTGCAGGAATGACGGCCAGCAAAGTCATGCGCCGCCAGACCGGTTCGCGGCCAGCAGATCGGCCGGGTTGCCCACATCCATCCATGTCTCATGCATCGGATAGACGATGGTTTTCGCGCCCTGCGCCTGCAGCCGTTCAAACAGGGTCGGCATGTTGCAAAAGCCATTCGGTTCCAGCAAATCCAGCGCCTCGGGGGACAGCACATAGAGGCCCGCATTGATCTTGGTGCGCCAGACAGGTTTTTCCTCAAACCCGGTGATCACCATGCCTTCGGTCTGCACCACGCCGAACGGGTTGTGATAGTGATGCTCCCGCACGGCCATGGTGGCTGCGGCGGCGTTGCCCCGATGAAATTCCACCATGTCGGAAAACCGCACGTCGGTCAGGATATCCCCATTGGCGATGATCATCGGCGCGGTCGGTCTGGAGCGCATCAGCGACAGCGCCCCTGCCGTGCCAAGCGGGGTGTCCTCCATCACATAGTCGATCTCCACATCAAACGCCCGCCCGTCGCCAAAGTGATCGCGGATCACTTGCGGCAGATAATGCAGGCTGATCAGGAACTTGCGAAACCCGTCTGCCGCTGCGCGTTCTATGGCATGTTGCAGCAGGGGCTTGCCCGCCACCTCCAGCATCGGTTTGGGGACGGTTTCGGTGTAGGGCATCATGCGTTTGCCAAAACCGCCCGCCATCAGCAGCACGGTATTGTCGCGCAACGGCGCGGCCAGCACATTGTCCCACAGATGCAGGCCCACCACCCGGCCAAGCGCATCCAGCACCGGCAGTTGGCGCAGCTTGTTGACGCGCATCAGGTTCAGCACGGCGGCGCGGTCGAGATCAGCCCCCACCACCATCGGGGTGCGCTTCATCACATCTTGGGCCCGCGCGTCCAGCCCGTGGCCCTTCAGCAAGGCCCGGCGCACATCACCGTCGGTCAGGGTACCCAGCAACAGCCGGTCGGCATCCACCACCAGCAAGATCTGCAATCCCACCCGGTCCAACGCCACAATCGCGCCGTGCAGGTCCAGGTCTGCGTCGACCAACGCGGCCGTCCAGTTGCTTTCCGTCATATCCGCCCTCTTTGGCCAAACCCGGTCTGACCCGCACCCAGATCGCGCACCAGCACCGCCCCTGCTGCCAGAACCGCCTCCGCTCATTCACTTCTCGGTTGAAAACCCGTGGCCGGCGGCGGCG
>JANNNF010000369.1:0-9177 GCA_031398405.1 Rhodobacterales bacterium
ATTCCACCGAGTGTTTCATCTCGCCCATCAAACTGGCCTGCAAGCCGATGAAATCGCCGGGAAACAGAAAGTTTATCACCTGCCGACGCCCGTTTTCCAGCGTGGTGTACCGCGTGCCCATGCCACTGAATACGGTGTAAAGTTGCGGACTGTTCGACCCTTCCATCAAAATGGTCGTGCCTGCAGCGACGGTCAGTTCGCCCTTCTTGAACTTTTCCATGAAACCCACCTCATCCGGTTCCATCGGGATGAACAGGGGCTGCTTTCGCAACGGACATTTGGCGCACGGAACTGTCATGCAGAAAATGGTCCCTCTATGTCATAGATTAATGCATGCAATCTGGTTTTGTTCCATGCTCAGATTTTAGAACGGGGTCTCAAGGTGTACATGACAACTGTCGAATCCGTGTTTGAACCTGCTGTTTATGCATCAAACTATCTCGTCTTTGTCAGCGAATCTTTGGTCGCACAAGATATTGCCATGACAATCGCCGAATACGATGCCACAGCACATGTGATCATGGCCATCACTCTATCTGATGCGGAGGTGGCGCTGGCCAATGTCACGGATCTGAAAGTAGCATTTGTGAAGGCTCGACCAAGTAATTTCAGAGGCTCGGCCTTGGATCTCGCAATTTCGCAACGCGGGGCGCGTCTGGTTATGCTTGGAATTGAAGCTGAATCTATCGGGCCGACAGCGGATTTTGATGTGCTTTCGCAGCCGTTTGACACTGACGCCGTTCTTGCAACACTGGCAGTCCGGTAGCCCCGCTTTGGGGCTACCGCAAGGGCATCTCAGTTTACAAGAGTTTCGGTTGAGGAAAAGAACATCGCCTGACTGACAGCCGACGTCACCTGGTCTTCCGAAAATGGTTTGGTGATAAGGAATGCCGGTTCGGGGCGTTTGCCGGTCAACAGACGCTGCGGGAAGGCTGTGATGAAGATCACAGGGATATCGTCAAATTGTGCCAGAATGTCATTCACCGCGTCGATGCCGGACGAATTGTCTGCCAACTGGATATCGGCAAGGATCAGGTCAGGCCGGTTGGATGCAGCCAGTGCCACGGCCTCGGTCCGGGTCCGGGCAATGCCGGTAACCACGTGGCCCATTTCTGACACGATTGCTTCGATATCCATGGCGATGATTGCTTCATCTTCGATGATCATCACACGGCCAGACACGGACGATTGCATTTCCGCCAGCGCAAGACGGATCAGGCCAAGCACTTCTTCGACGTCGGTCTGCATGATCGTGGCTATTTCGCTCGCGTGAAACCCTTCGATCGAGTGAAGTAACAACGCCTCACGCGTGTTTGGGGTCAGGCCAGCCATGTGCGCCTGTGCACTGGCCGACAGACGGGTGTCGGGCGCGCCAAGCGGTGCGCCTGCACTGGACCAGACCAGATGAAATGCCTCAAACAAAGCAACCTTGGGGTTGGTCGTGCCGTTGAAGATTGCGTCATCCAGCAAGATCGCCTCAAGAGTGGCGGCGGCATAGCGATCGCCGGTATCTTGGCTTCCAGTCAAGGCGCGGGCATAGCGGCGCAGAAAGGGCAGGTTGGACGCGATAAGATCGGACAAGTCTGGCTGCGTCTGCTGTGCAGTGGATTGTGGCATATAAAGGCTCCCCACGATTTGTTTGTATTCTTGGGAACCAACGCAGTGGTCGTGCGTTTGGTTCCGTGTAGGATAGTAGGACCGGCAATAAAAATGCAGCAGCAAATGGCACAAGAGTCAAAAAATCCGCAAAAATCCCGTTTGACCGAACAAATCGACGAAAATCTGAAGCGAGTCTATGACGATGTGCTGAAAGAACAGGTTCCTGATCGGTTCAAGGCATTGCTTGCGCAACTGAAAGACAAAGAGCGAGGCAACTGATGGGCCCGCCAGATGTAGCCGACCGCCATCCCGACCCTCGGGATGAGATCACACGTTATCTGTCGCCGATGCGCGCCTTTGCCATAAGCTTGACGCGCAACATGGCAGCGGCTGATGATCTGGTGCAGGACACCATTGTGAAGGCTTGGAGCAACATCGACAAGTTTCAGGCTGGCACCAACATGCAGGCTTGGCTGTTCACTATCCTGCGCAACACATTTTATTCTGACCGCCGCAAACACCGCCGCGAAGTGCCGGACCCCGAAGGTTTGCACGCAGCATCGCTGTTTGAACTGCCTGCACATGACGGCCGACTTGCCTTCAATGATTTTCAGCGCGCATTCGATCAGTTGTCGCCGGAACACCGCGAGGTGTTGATCCTTGTGGGTGCCTCGGGGTTTTCGACTGAACAGACCGCCGAGATGATGGGGGTGGCCACTGGAACAGTCAAAAGCCGCACCAGCCGCGCCCGCAAGCGTCTGGCAGAACTGATGGGGTTGGCGGCCGGTGAGGAATTTCAATCGCACACTGATGTAGTCACGCAAGCTGTCATGAGCAGGTCAGGGATGCTGACTGCATGACGTTACCCGACGAACGTAAGCGGCCATTCTCTCAAATGCTGGGCGTTCGCCTGGCATTTGCTTTTGCGGTATCCTTGCTGCCGCTTGGCCTGATTTCTGGTATGCAGTCTCGGTCTTTGATGGACGAGGCCAAGGCCCGGTCTACTGCCGCCTTGCTGGGCGAGACATTACTTGCCGCAGCCCCCGAAGCGCGACTGATCCGCGGCGCGCGTGTGGCGGCCGAAGCCTTGGCTATCACCATACCGGGGTTGGCCGACAACACCGATCAGTGCAGCGCCGCGCTGCGCCGTCTGGTCGAACATTCAGACGGAGCTTACTCTTTCATCGCGTTTATCCCGCAAAATGGTGACGCACGCTGCACGTCCAGCGGGGAGGTGGTAGATTTCTCCACCAGCAAACGCCTGGCCCAGATGGCGGCGTCCCCAAAGGCGGATACTGTGGTGATCCTCGAAGAGACTCAATCCCACGAGTCCGTGCTGGCCTTTGGCTATCCTGTGCTGGATTTTGAAGGCGATTATCTGGGCTATGTTTCGATCTCGATGCCACATTCGGTGCTGGAAAGCCCCGACATGACCGAGATTGACTTTCCGCCAAGCGATCAAATGGAACCGATCACCCTGATCACCTTTGACACGAGCGGCACGATTTTGACCGCCACGTCAGGGCTGGACAATGCGGCCGGACGTTTGCCCAACGACCGTTCGCTGACAGAGCTTACCTCGAACGCGGCCCGTACCTTTACGGCCACCTCTAAAGCGGGAGATTCGAGAATATTCGCGGTATTCCCGCTGGTCGAAGATACCATCTATGCGATAGGCAGTTGGCCCATCATCGTGGCAGGTGGGCCGTTAAGTCTGTGGGTGTCGCCTTATCTGATGCCTGCAATGATGTGGCTGGCAAGCCTTTTGGTAGCAATGCTCGCAGCCGAACGGCTGGTAACCCGGCATGTGCGGTCCTTGCGCAAGTCGATAACCGGCTTTGCGGCAGGCAGCCACCGGGTGGCCGATTTGAACATGGGCGATGCCGCGGTCGAAATTCGCGATGTGGGCGAAGCTTACCTCAAGATGACTGACACCATCTTGCATGACGAAGCCGAGCTGGAAAACATGGTTCACCAGCGCGAGGTGTTGTTGCGTGAGGTGCACCACCGGGTGAAAAACAACCTGCAACTGATCTCGTCGATTATGAACATGCAGATGCGTCAGTCACACAGTTCAGAGGCCAAGCTGCTGATGAAAGGCTTGCAAGACCGGGTGATGAGCCTCGCAACCATTCATCGGGGCTTGTACCAGACCAGCGGCCTTGCCGATGTGCGGGCAGATGAGTTGCTGTCTGACATCGTGCGTCAGATTTTGAAAATGGCTACCGGGCCCGGTCGGGCCTTCAATGTGACAAGCCATTTTGACGACCTTCGCCTGACACCTGATCAGGCGGTGCCTCTGTCGCTGTTGCTGACAGAAGCGCTGACGAATGCCATCAAATATGCCGACACGAATGGATCAGGCTTGCCGAACCTTGGCATCAGTCTCCGTCGCGAAAACGCAACTGACGCCATTCTAGAGGTCAGCAACAGCATCAAAACTGGCCCTGCGCGCGTGCAGTCGGAAAAGAGTACGGGTCTTGGCTCACAACTGCTGACGGCGTTCGGACAGCAACTTGCGGCAGAAAGCAGCAGTCTGGCAGAGGATGACGTCTATAGGCTGCGGGTGAAGTTTGCGGTTCGCTCACTGACCGAGGCGGAGGCCAGATCGGCCGAATCTCACACAACCAGCCCGGAGCCGGAGGACGCGGCTGCCAGGTAACGGGAAGTTAGTCGGGCACGGGCTTGTGCGACAGGCGCAGGGCTTCGGCAGATTGGCGGATGACGCCCGCGATGCGGTCAAATTGCTTGGCCAGTGGGTTGGTTTTGCGCCAGATCATTCCGATCGTCCGCGACGGTTGCGGCACCCTAAACCGAGAGATCGTGACCGAGGCTGACCTCGTTTCAACCGCAACCGCCATTTCCGGGATCAGGGTCACCCCAATTCCAGCCCCAACCATCTGCACCAGCGTAGACAGCGAACTACCATCCAGCAATTCGCGGGGGTCCGCGCTGTGCATGTTGCAAAACGACAGTGCCTGATCCCGAAAGCAATGGCCTTCTTCCAACAACAGCAGCCGCATTTCCCGCAGCATTTCCCTGCTGGGAACGGGTTTGTCGCGGTCTTCGGGGGGACGCACAAGAACGAAATCTTCCTTGAACAGCGCCACCTCGGTCAGGGCCGACTCTGATATGGGCAAGGCCACAAGGGCGGTGTCCAGGCGGCCGGCCTCTAGTTCCCGGATCAGGTTGGGCGTGATGGTTTCGCGCACATGAATGTCTAGGCTGGGATTCATCTGGATCAAGTTGCCGATGATGGTTGGCAGCAGATAAGGCGCGACGGTGGGAATGACCCCGATGCGCAATCGCCCCACCAGCCCACCCTGTGCGGCCCGTGCCAAATCCCCCAACTCGCCCACCGAGCGCAAGATGTCGCCCACCCGCACGGCAAAATCTTCGCCGAAATTGGTCAGTCGAACCTGCCGAGGCCCGCGTTCAAACAAGGTGGCCCCAAGCGCATCTTCGAGTTCCTTTATCTGCATCGACAGGGCGGGTTGCGAGATGGCACAGGCCTCTGCCGCCCGGCCAAAATGGCCGTGGCGGGCGAGCGCCTCAAAGTAGCGCAACTGTTTGAGGGTCAGCGAGTTCATAACCGTGCCTTATCGAAATTTCCGACAACACAAGGCTAAACTAATAGGGCGGTCAAGGTAAATGCCATCAACTGCGCCGCGCCACCAATTGCGGGTAAGGCGGCAGGTCGGGGTCTTCTTTGGTGGCGGCGGCGTAGGCGTGTTTCAGGTCCAGCGCCGCGCGTGACATATCATCGTAATAAATCTCATCTCCCGGCACCAGATCGCTGTCGGGGATGGCGCGAAAACGCTTCATCTCGGCCTCCAGCGCCTGAATTGCGATGATAAGTGTGCTGTCATTGATGTCGGCCATCGGCGCTATTCCTATTTCGCGATTGCGACTTGGCGCGCAACGGCATTGCGGGCGAAATTGTCTAGCGCGCCCTTGAACGCGGTGGGCGTCATCGGTACCCGGACTTCGATCTGGTAATGCGCGGCTTTGACGGTGTGGGATTTGTTCCAGGTTTTCTCACCCCCGCCAGTGACGACCAGGCTGTCAGGAAATTCAGTTCCATTGGGCACAAAGAAATACTTGAAAAACCCAAACCCCAACATGCCTTCGGCATCATGCATCGACGTGCCCCCACCCGTCTGCACCTCCCTCACACCGGTGGTTTTGTTGACCTTGTATTTCACATCAGCCCGGCTGGTCCGTTCAACCCCGCCCGAGATATAGGTGCTGTCGATCCAGCGGGGCTCCAGAACCCCTTCCTTGGGGGTACCCTTCACGACGAAGGGGGTCGAGATATTATCTTTGTGCACAGCCCGATACAGGTCGGTGTCAGTCGTGGGCATCGGGGCCTCCGCTCTGGATTTAACATGCAATTATTCAGGCCTGACGCAGCGTCAACGGCCCCTTCAATAGATTCGAACCTTACGTCAACCGCGGAAAATCGCAAAGACTCTTAAACTCGGCGACGGAACCGCAACAGACCAACGGCAATTCAGGTCATGTGCATCACGTGCGAAACCAAAGCGGACGAGACCGGCGATCCTAAATTAGTCGCCGACGGACACAAATCAAACCAAAGCCTGACGCAAATCGCGGGTCGTAGGGGCTTCTGCGGTCAGGTCTAACTCGTCTTCGACGTGCTGAAGATGACTAAGCATGATCCGTGTCGCACCGGGCTTGTCGCGGTCCGCAATACGGTCAATAAGAGCGGCGTGTTCATCTGGGCCACAGTTGTGCAGATCGCGTGACCGATACATCGCTGTGATCAATGAACTGCGCGAGATCAGATCGCGCAGGATGCCGAACAAAAAATCCGATCCCGCAAGTTCTGCCAGCAACAGATGGAACCCGCCCGACAGCCGGATGATGGCCGATGTGTTGCCGCGCTGATCCGCGTCACGCTCTTGCGACAGATGAGTTTCCAGCAGTGGAATCTGCAGGTCAGTGATACGGTCGATCAACCGATCGAGCACGCGAACCTCAATCTGCTTGCGGACATGAAACACATCGCGAGCCTCATCCACCCCCGGTTCGGCCACAAATGCCCCGCGGTTGGGCACGATCGTGACCAGACCATCGCTTTCCAAAACCGACAGAGCCTGACGCACTCGCGCCCGGCTGACCTCAAAAATTTCCGCCAGCTGCTCTTCCTTCAAGCGCGCACCAGGGCGCAGACGCTTTTCCGCGATTGACAGCCAGATCCGCTCACAGATGTCTGCTGTCGGGCCCGTCACGTTTTCTTTTCTATGATACATGAAGGCTCCTTTGCTCAGCCGACATACTTGCTGCCTGCACCAAAAAGTCAATCTGTGCGGCACGTTGATGTTGACTACAAAAATGTAGACAATATTGTCTATCACAGCAACCGGAAACTCCGGGGGGGATTCTCAAAAAGTGCGCAGCCCTGCAACCCGCCGACAGGACCTACCTATGGATTTTGATTTCACCCGCATCACGGCGCAGGACCGCTATCGCCTGCTGACCAATTTTGTCGGCCCAAGGCCGATTGCGCTGGTGTCGACGCTTTCGGAAACGGGCCATGACAATGCTGCTCCGATGAGCTTTTTCAACGTGTTCTCGCATGATCCGGCCATTGTGATCCTTGGTATCCAGACCAAGGCGGACGGGCAGGAAAAGGATACCGTGCGCAATATCCGTCGCAGCGGCCAGTTTGTGGTCAACATGGTAGATCTGGCGATTGCCGACGCGATGCTGGTCTGCGGGTTGCCGGTGGACCCCGATGTGAATGAGATATCGCTGGCGGGTCTGACCTCGGCCCCCTGTGATCAGGTGGCAGCACGGCGGGTTGCGGAAAGCCCCTGCGCGATGGAATGCCGGGTGGAACGGCTGATCGACTATGACCGCCGGGTGATCGTGCTGGGCGAGGTTGTCCACATGCACGTGCGGCGCGACTGTTTGGATGCGGAAGGGCGCTATGTCGACCCGGACCGATATCAGCCCATCGCGCGGCTGCATGGCGACAATTACATTACCTCTGACCGGCAGTTCGTCATGCCGTCTCCCGGCCTTGCTTCGGTGCAAGACCGCCTGAATGCGAGGCGCTAAGCGATGAAAATCCTTGTGCTCAACCCGAATTCAACTGCCTCCATGACCGCCCAGATCGGGGAAAGCGCGCGGCGCTGCGCTTTTCCCGGGACGGTGATCGAGGCGGTGAACCCAAAAGGCACTCCCGCCAGCATCGAGGGGCACGCCGATGAGGCGCTGTCGGTGCCCGCGATGCTGGACCTGATCCGCGATGGTGAGGCGCGGGGAGTGGATGCTTATGTGATCGCCTGCTTTGATGATCCGGGGCTGGCTGCGGCGCGTGAGATTGCGCGGGGGCCGGTGATCGGGATCTGTCAGGCGGCGGTGCAGGTCGCGACCACGATTGCCACCCGGTTTTCCATTGTGACCACCTTACCCCGGTCAGTGCCGATCATCGAGGATCTGGTCGAGGCGTATGGGGCCGGCCACCGCTGCCGGAATGTGCGGGCCGTCGACATGCCGGTTCTGGCACTGGAATCGGATCCGGTCACCGCCGAGGCGCGGTTGGTGCGCGAGATTGAGGCGGCGCGGGATATCGACGGGGCCGAGGCTGTGGTGCTGGGGTGTGCGGGCATGTCGGACCTGTGCGACCGGCTGCAACGGCGCACCGGGGTGCCGGTGATTGATGGGGTGAGTGCTGCGGTGAAGCTGGCCGAGGGGCTGGTGGGCGGCGGCTATGCGACCTCAAAGATCGGGGCCTATGATTATCCGCGCGTGAAACCCGCGCCTGTGTTGGCCGAGACGGCCTGACATCTCCCTGCCTGCCCGCATCCGGGCCACCTGACCGCGCCAGCGGATCGGCGCGGTTTTTGTTTGGGGGAGAGGGTGTCTCCGGGTGGGACAAATTACTATTGAGCGAAATCAACGTCTTATACTTGCCGTGTTAACCTGTTGTTAAGGCTTGACGCGATTGCCATCCATTCTGGGTTGCCTTGCAGCGGGTCAAACAATCCTCATCAAGGCTGTCGAGCCAAAACTGCACAAAGAAGATTAGCGGGGCGAGCCGGGTATGCGCACGCGCATCCGTTGGGCTATTCGACAGTGCCCTCAGCCTTCAGCGTGGCCCGCCTGACAGTGACGTCGGTGCCCTTGGCAGCACGCCATGTGGAATGCCCGGCAAGATGCTTTCCCCTACGTCACTTTTCTTCGTTCCGTGTGAACTTGCCCGTACATTGTTCCCGGTTTGTGTGGTAATAAGGAATTATAGAATTTTTCTGACACGATTTTTGAAACATCCGGGGCCATGGGTGGATTTCTCGCCTTGAGACCGGCATTTGAGGGAGACGGTTCATGGGACAATTTTGGTTACCATTTTTAGCTGCCGTGCTTATTTCAACTGGTCTGGTCAACGCGGGGCCGCCCTGTGCCGATCTTGCGCTCGTGCTGGCGATCGACAGTTCCAGCAGCATCGACGAGGACGAATTCCGGATGCAGGTGCTGGGCTATGCCGCCGCCTTCGTCAACCCGAAGGTGGTGCGCGCGCTCGGCAAAGCGGGAACTGTCGAAGTGGCC